>QHVP01000257.1:0-5638 GCA_003222295.1 Acidobacteriota bacterium
CCCACCAGCCGGCACCACTCGATGAACTCGTTCGTGCCGAACTGATTCGTCTCGATGGAATTCCAGGCCTTCTCGAGCACGGTGGGGCGTTTGGCCTTGGGGCCCACGCCGTCGAGCCAGTTGTAGCCGGAGACGAAGTTCCCGCCGGGGTACCGCATGATCGGCACTCCCAGCTCCTTCACCTCCCGCAGCACATCCGTCCGGAAGCCGCCGGGGTCGGCCAGCTTCGAGCCGGGCTCGTAGACCCCGGTATAGATCGCGCGGCCGAGGTGCTCGAGGAAGGCCCCCAGCAGCCGGCGATCCATTTCCGAGACGTACCGCGTCCCCTGCGCCACCACGCGAGCCGGGCTCCGCCCCTGGGCACGAGCGATGCCGCCCCGCCACCACGAGGCGGCGAGCGCGGCGCCGCAGCGGCAAAGCCCCGCGAGGAACTCGCGGCGGTCGGGGAGATGGCGCAAGGAGGTCTCCGGTTTGAAGATGCTAGATTCATATGGTAATACGATTGAAACCTACAGAGGGAGGGCACTCATGCCGCGCAAGGGGACCCTCGCATTGCTCCTGACGTTGGCGCTGGCCGTGCCCGCCTGGTCCCAGGTGCAGACGGGGCGCATCGTCGGCACCGTCCGGGACCCGCAGCAGGCCACGGTGCCGAAGGCCACGGTCACCGTGACCTCTTCGGCCACCGGGGAGTCCCGCACCGTCTCGACCAGCGAGCGCGGCGACTACGTGGTGACCCCGGTCAACCCCGGCCGTTACGAGGTGACGGTCGTGGGCCAGGGCTTCCAGACCGCGGTCGTGACCGCGGTCGACGTCCCCGTCGGGCAGTCCGTACGCGTGGACGTGGAGCTGAAGGTGGGCGCGCGCAATGAGACGACGGAAGTGACGGCCGCGGCCCCTCTCCTCGACACCGAATCGGGCTCCCTCGGCCAGAACGTGACCAACACCCAGATCGCCAACCTGCCCCTCAATGGCCGGAGCTTCTACGAGCTGGCCCGCCTGACTCCGGGCGCCGCCGGTCTGCCCGGCGGAGGCAACCTGGTCCGCATCCGCGCGAACTTCATCTCCGGCACCGCCATCAGCGGGGTGCGCGGCAGCCAGCTCACGTTCCAGATCGACGGTGTCGACGTCACCGACCACCACCAGGGAGGGTCGTATATCCAGACTTCGATCGACGCCCTGCAGGAGTTCAAGGTCCAGCAGAGCGCCTACTCCGCCGAGTTCAGCCAGGCCGGCGGCATGCTCAACGCCGCCACCAAGTCCGGCAGCAGCGAGTTCCACGGTGGGCTCTTCGAGTTCCTGCGCAACGACCGCTTCGACGCCACCGACTTCTTCGTGAAGCCCAAGCAGCAGCTCGACCGGCATCAGTTCGGGGGCACCCTGGGCGGTCCCCTGGTGAAGGGCCGGACGTTCTTCTTCGTGAGCTACGAGGGCATTCGCGAGAAGCAAGGTCTTCCCGTGAACCTGACCGTCGCCTCCGCCGCCATGAAGGCGGGCGACTTCAGCGCCGTGCGGAACCGGATCTACGACCCGCTCACGGGCCAGCCATTCCCAGGGAACATCATTCCAGCGACTCGGCTGTCTCCGCAGGCGCTGTACTTCGCGAAGCTCATCCCCGATCCCAACGTGGGCACGGGCAACTTCACGTGGTCCCCGGAACGCGCCCTGAACGCGGACCAGGTCACGCTCCGCATCGACCACAACCTGAGCGCAAAGCACAAGGTCTTCGTCCGCTATAGCTTCCACGACAACCGCATGGAGGATCCCAGCTCGACGTTGGGAGCGCCTTACCTGGCCTATCCCGCGCTGGACCGGGCACACATCCACACACGCGGCCAGAACATCGTGGGAGCGGTGACGAGCACCCTGAGCGCGACCCTCTTGAACGAGTTCCGCTTCAGCTACCTGCCGCAGGTGGTGGAACTGGAGCCGTTCGGCCTGGGGAAGAACTTCTACCAGGAGGCGGGGGTCAAGGGCTTCGAGGAGACCGGCCGCCCCGGCGTCGTGGGGTCGTTCCCTGATTTCAGCTGGAGCGGCTACAGCGCGATGAACGGGTCGGCGTTCGACCAGCGTCCGAAGACCCAGGACCTCAAGGTCTTCGAATGGACGGACAACGTCACCCAGATCCGGGGCCGCCACATCCTGAAGGCGGGGACGAAGATCCGCCGCTGGCTGCCGCACTTCACCGACAGCAAGCAGTACCAGGGCGTGTGGACCTACAACGGGTTCGCGACCCAGAACCCGGCCAGTCCCGGCGGCACCGGCGACGCGTTCGCCGACTTCATGCTCGGCTATCCGCGCCAGGTCCAGCGGGCGTTCCCGGCCGACACGTTCGGCGGCCAGTCCACGTATTGGCACTTCTACGTCCAGGACGACGTCCGGGCCACCAGCCGCCTCAGCCTCAACCTGGGGCTGCGCTACGAGTACTCGCCTTGGGCCTCCGGCTACCGCGGCCAGCTCGGCACGTTCGACCCCACCTCCGCGCGGCCGATCATCGTGGCCAGCGAGACGGATCAGATCGACCTCGGCTCGCAGTTCGCGGGACCTTCCGCCTTTGCCCTCTTCCGCAGCTACATCCAGACGAGCAGCCAGGCCGGGCTGCCCCTCTCCATCACGAGCACGGACAAGACGCAATTCGGGCCGCGTCTGGGCTTCGCCTGGCGACCCTTCGGCGACCACACCGTGGTGCGCGGCGGCTACGGGATCTTCTTCGAGCAGGAGAACACCGATGGGCGCGTGAACAACAACATGGTGCCCTTCCGCCTCGACGAGATCGGGATCAACGACCTCACGCAGCGCCGGACCATGGCCGATTTCTTCCAGGGCCGCGCCCTCACGACTTCGGCCGCGCCCTCGCTGGGCCCGACGGCGACGGAGTTGAAGGTCGGCCGCAACCACCACTACAACATCGGCGTGCAGCAGGAGATCACCCCCAGCACCGTGCTCGAGGTGAACTACGTCGGCAACATCGGCCGGTACCTGAACGGGACGACGAACATCAACATTCCCTCCCCGGGCGCGGGAGGCGTGCAGGCTCGAAGGCCCTATCCCGTGTTCGGCGGGATCGCGTACTTCGACACGAACATGTCCAACACCTATCACTCGCTCCAGACGACGCTGGTCCGGCGGGCCTCGAGGGGCCTCTGGTACCTCGTGTCCTACACGTTCTCCAAGAGCATCACGACGCAGAACAACCCCTCGGTCGGTGGCAACACGGGACGGGAGAAAGCGATTTCCGCCTTCGACGTCCCGCACAACCTGGCCCTGAGCGTCGGCTGGGAGCTGCCGGTGGGCCGCGGCAAGCGCTTCCTCGGCGACGCCGGTGGCGCGACGCAGGCGCTCCTGGGCGGATGGCAGATGCAGGCCATCTACATCTGGCGCAGCGGGCGCCCATTCACGCCGACGATCTCCGCGGACCGGGCCAACACCGGCGTCGGCGGCCAGCGGCCCAACCGCGTGGGATCCGGCGCGCTGGAGAGCCCGACCGTCGACAAGTGGTTCGACACGACCGCGTTCGTCTTGCCGGCCCAGTTCACCTACGGCGACTCGGGGGCCAACATCCTGCGCGAGGACAGTTACAAGAATCTGGACTTCTCGGTCTTCAAGCGCTTCGGCGACAAGGTCGAGCTGCGGGCGGAATGCTTCAACCTGACGAACACACCCTGCTTCAACGCGCCGGCCACCGCGATCGACACGGCGAGCGGGGGCCGCGTCACCAGCACGTTCAGCACGCCCCGGCAGGTGCAGCTGGGCCTGAAGTTCAAGTTTTGAAGACCCGTCGGCCGTCGGGTTGCCGTCTCCTGGCCGCGCTCACGCTGGCCGCGGCTCCGGTCGCCCACGGTTCCGCGGCCGAGGCCGCCTTCCCGGTCACGATCAAGGTCGACGCGGCGCGGCCGCAGGGGAAGCTCGAGCCGATCTGGCGCTTCTTCGGCGCGGACGAGCCCAATTACGCTTCCATGAAGGACGGGCGGAAGCTGCTCGCGGAGCTGGGCCAGCTCGGGTCGCCCCCGGTCTATTTCCGCGCCCACAACCTGCTCACGACCGGCGACGGCACGCCCGCGCTCAAGTGGGGCAGTACCAACGCCTACACCGAGGACGCGCGGGGCAAGCCCATCTACGACTGGCGCATCGTCGATCGGATCTTCGATACCTACCGCGAGCGCGGCCTCCGGCCCTACGCGCAGATCGGGTTCATGCCCCAGGCGCTCTCCATCAAGCCGGAGCCCTATCAGCATGAATGGCGCCCCGGACTTCCGTACAACAAGGTCTATACGGGCTGGGCCCATCCGCCGAAGGATTACGCGAAATGGGGCGAGCTCGTCTTCCAGTGGGTCGAGCACAACGTCGAGAGGTACGGCCGTGCCGAGGTGGATCGCTGGTACTGGGAGGTCTGGAACGAGCCCAACATCGCCTACTGGCAGGCCACGCCCGAGGAGTTCCACAAGCTTCACGACTACGCGGTGGATGCGGTCCGCCGCGCCCTGCCCACGGCGCGAGTGGGAGGGCCGGACACCGCGGGCGGTGCGGGCGGCACGTTCCTGGGCGGCTTCCTCGAGCACTGCCTGCGCGGGACCAACTACGCCACCGGCAAGAGGGGCACCCCCATCGACTTCCTCTCCTTCCACGCCAAGGGGTCCCCGAAGTACGTCGACGGGCACGTGCAGATGGGCATCGCCAACCAGCTGCGGACGATCGACGGGGCGATGGCCGTCATCGCGTCGTTCCCGGAGCTGAAGGACAAGCCGATCGTCATCGGCGAGTCCGACCCCGAAGGCTGCGCGGCCTGCCAGGGACCGCAGCTCGGCTACCGCAACGGAACCATGTACTCGAGCTACACCGCCGCCAGCTTCGCCCGCAAGCATGACCTCGCCGCCAAGCACGGCGTCAACCTCGAGGGCGCGCTCACGTGGGCGTTCGAGTTCGAGGACCAGCCGTACTTCGCCGGCTTCCGGGCCCTGGCCAGCAACGGCCTCGACCTGCCGGTCCTGAACGTGTTTCGCATGTTCGGCAAGATGGGGGGACGGCGGCTGGCTGTCCAGAGCAGCGCCGACCCCGGGCTCGAGGCGATGATGAAGGACGGCGTGCGGGGGACGCCGGACGTCTCCGCCCTCGCGAGCCTGGAGCCGCGGAAGCTCAGCGTGCTCCTTTGGCACTACCACGACGACGACGTGCCCGGCCCCGACGCCGCGGTCGAGCTCTCGGTGAGCGGACTGCCCCTGGCGCGAGGCGAGGCGCGGTTGCAGCACTACCGGATCGACGAGAGCCACAGCAACTCGTTCGCGGCCTGGAAGCGGATGGGCTCTCCGATCGCGCCCGACGAGAAGCAGTACGCCGAGCTCGAGGCAGCGGGCAAGCTGGCGCAGATGGAGGCCCCGGCCACGGTGCACATCGACGGCGGCCAGGCCAGGTTGCCGCTCACCCTCCCTCGCCAGGCCGTGTCTCTCATCGTGCTGGAGTGGTGAGTGCGCTGGCGGATCGCCGTGCTCGTCAGCGTGGCCATCGCCATCAGCTACCTGGACCGGCAGACCCTGCCCGTGGCCATCAAGGCCATCGAGCGGGAGATTCCGGTCACCAACCAGCAGTTCTCACTCCTGCAGACGGCCTTCCTGATCACCTACGCGTTCATGTACGCGGCGGGCGG
>QHVP01000257.1:5654-6675 GCA_003222295.1 Acidobacteriota bacterium
TTCTGGTCGCTTGCGTGCGCCGGCCACGCGCTGGCCACGAGCTTCGGCATGCTGGCCGCCTGCCGGTTGCTCCTGGGGGCGGGGGAAGGGGGCGGTTTCCCCGCCGCGACGCGCGTGGTCGCGGAATGGTTCCCGGTGAAAGAGCGCTCCACGGCCATGGGCATCATGAACGCGGGCACGGCCCTGGGCATGGTGGTGGCGCCGCCGCTGATCGCGCTGCTCCTGTCCGTCACCAGCTGGCGCTCCATCTTCGTGGTCACGGGCGCCCTGGGCCTTCTCTGGACGGTGTGGTGGCGGCAGGACTACTTCCCTCCGGAGCAGCACCCGAGGCTGGGAGAGGAGGAACGCGCGCAGCTCCGGTCCGTGGTCCAGGCGGGCCCGGCCGGGGAGAAGGAGCTGGGCTGGCTCCAGCTCCTCCGCTTCCGCCAGACGTGGGGCCTGGTGTCGGCGAAGTTCCTGAGCGATGCCGCGTGGTATTTCTACCTGTTCTGGCTGCCGAAGTATCTCTATGATACGCGCGGCTTCGACATCAAGACCGTCGGGACCTTCGCGTGGATCCCTCCCGCGGCGGCGGGCCTCGGGTGTCTCGTCGGCGGATGGTTCTCGAGCGACTTGCTGCGGCGGCGGTTCGTTCCGGGCGTGCCGGTGGACTGGGCGATCGCGCTGTTCAGCCTGGCTTACTTCGGCCAGCAGTCCTGGTCGACGCTGGTGATGATCCTCCCCACCGACATCTTCCCGAAGAGCACGGTGGGGGCGGTAGCCGGGCTGGTGGGCTTTGGCGGGGCCATGGGCGGCGTCGTCTTCGGACAACTCGTCGGCTACCTCCTGGACCATGGTTACGGCTACTCTCTCGTGTTCGCACTCGCCGGATCCCTCCACGTCGTCGCTTTCGCGACGATCTGCCTGGCCGTTCCCCGCATCGAGCCGCTTGCGGGAGCCCGAGCATGAGTCTGGTCATGCTCTGCGGCTTGGCGCTCCTTTCCGTGCAGCTTCCGGATGCTCCCTACGAGGAGACCCCGCC
>QHVP01000259.1 GCA_003222295.1 Acidobacteriota bacterium
TGGTCGAACATGCCGCTGCGGCGCGACGGCTCCGACGTGATGCGATCGAGGACCTCGACGCGCTCGGCCCGCGGATCGAACGAGAAGAGGTAACCCGAGTTCCCGTGCACGCCGTAGAAGAGGCGATCCGCGGCGCGGTACGCCGTCTGGCGCCAGTTGTAGGCCATGTGCCCCGGGGAGGCGGGGTCGTACTGGCCGAAGTAGTCCTTCTTGAGGTCGTCGCCGCCCACGGGTTCGACCGCGTCGCGGTCGTAGCGATAGCGGAAGATCGTGCCTTCGCCGCGCGTGAAGTATACGGACCCGTCATCGGGATCGACGGCGAGCGAGCGGCAGATCGTGCGGTATTCGGCCCCCTTTCCGTTCTCGCCTTTCTCGAAGAACCGGCCCAGGGTCTTGACCTCGCGAGACGCGACGTCGTAGCGGAAGAACCACCCGCCGGGCCAGGTCAGCGCGTAGATACGATGTCGACGCCCGTCCACGTTCATGGTCAGGATGCCTTCCTGCTCCGGCGCCGTCGCGAGGTCGTCGATCCGTCCTGACGCGAGGTCGTACGAGAGCAGGTGGCCGCCCGGATAGCGCGAGAAACCGGCCGGGGGAATCCCCATCGTCTCCATGCCGTCCACGATGGAGTAGAAGCCGATGTGGGTGGCGAAGTAGAGCTTGCCGCCGGCCTCCACGAAATTGACGTGACTCTTGCCCTGGGCGATGACGTGGCGGCCCTTCTGCCCCGCGGCCTCGTCGAGGTCGGCCACGTGCCGCGGGCGGCCGGACGCGGGATCGAGGACGAACATCTGCCCGGCCACGTCGTGCCGCTCGGAGCTGAGCACGTAGTAGATGCGCCCGTCGCTGGCGGCGCCGATCCCGTTGTAGGTGTCGTGGGCGTCGGCGAAGCCGGAGTCGTAGATGCGCGCGATCAGGCGCGCCGACGGCGTGGACGCCGTCTCGCTGCCGGCGCGGACCACGGCCGCCAGCACGAGCGCGGTGGCCACGACGCGCGCGCGCATCAGGCCTTCGCGAGCCGCGCGGCGTGGGCGCTCACCTTGCGCGCCGCCTCCGCGATCTGGTCCATGTCGCGGCGCGGACCGAGCAGCATCGTCTGCCCGAGCCACACCGCCTCGCCGCAGAGCCGGTCGTTCTGCGGGCACTGGCTCCGCTCGCGCCAGTCCGCGAACGCGCGCTCGCCGTAGATCCGCCGGAAGCCGCGGCTGGTGAGCGTGTCCTCGAGGAAGGCCTCCTTGTTCAGCGGCGCGTAGCCCCCGGCGGCGGGGATGCCCTCCGCCTTGAGCGCGTCGAGGAAGCGCGCCCGCGGCAGAGCGGCGAACTGGGCCGCGTCGTAGCGGAACATATAGAGGTGGTACGCGTTGCGGGTGCAGCCCGCGTACATGCGGGCCGGCGTGAGACCCGGGATCTCCCTCAGCAGCCCGCTGAGATAGGACGCGTTCGCTTCGCGCGTCCGCGACTGCGCGTCGAGGCGGGTCATCTGCGCTTGCAGGATGTGGCCCCCGTCCCGCGATAGGTGAAGTTGTCGCCGCTGGTCGCGCGCGTACGGCCGTTGTTGTGGAACGTGTAGCAGGCCTCGATGAACTCGGCGTCGTCGCTGACGATCGCTCCCCCCTCGCCGGAGTTCAGGTTCTTGCTGGCCTGGAAGCTGAAGCAGCCGGCCTTGCCCAGCGTGCCCACCTTGCGGCCCTTCCATTCGCCGAGGTGGGCCTGGCAGGCGTCCTCCAGCACGGGCACTCGGCGGCGTTGGGCCACGGCCAGGATGGTGTCGAGGTCGGCCGCGGAGCCGCCGAGGTGCACGGGCACGATCGCGCGC
>QHVP01000268.1 GCA_003222295.1 Acidobacteriota bacterium
CGACGGGACGCACCGCTTCGGACAGCTGCAAAGGCGCGTCGGCGGCATCTCGCAGAAGATGCTCACGCAGACGCTGCGCGAGCTCGAGCGGGACGGCCTCGTGGAGCGGACGGTTCACCCGGTCGTCCCGCCGCACGTCGAGTACCGGCTGACGCCGCTCGGCCGCAGCCTGCGCCAGCCCCTGGACGCGATCTGCGCCTGGGCGGAAGCCCACCTCGCCCAGATGCTGGCCGCGCGGGCTCGCAGCGACCGCCGGCGCGCGGTGGCCACGGCCGCCGCCGGGGCGATGGCGCGCGACGCGGACACCCGCGCCGCGCGCGCCTGATCACGGGGGAGGCGGCCATGTCGATCTCACCTGAACACGCACGCCGCCTGGACGAAGAGGGCTACGTCCGCCTGGAGGGGTTCATCGGGCCCGAGCGGCGGCGGCGCCTCGTCGATCGGATCGACGCGCTCTTCGCGGCGGAAGGCGAAGGCGCGGGGTCGGAGTTCGGGCAAGAGCCTGCCGCGCGACGGCTGGCGAACCTGGCGGACAAGGGGGAGGTCTTCATCGAATGCGTGGTCGACGAGACCGTGCGCGCGTACGTCGCGCACGTGCTGGGGCCGCGCTTCAAGCTGAGCAGCCTCAACGCGCGTTCGGCGAACCCGCACCGCGCCGAGAGCCAGCCGCTGCACGTCGACGCCGGGGCCCTGCCCGACGAGGCCGGCTACTGGGTCTGCAACACGGTCTGGCTGCTGGACGACTTCACGACCGACAACGGCGCGCTGCGGGTGGTGCCGGGCTCCCATCGATCGGGCCGGCGCCCGCAGGACGCCCTCGCGGATCCGGGACGGCCCCATCCGGACGAGGTGCTGGTCACCGGCCGTGCCGGCGACCTCGTGGTCATGAACTCCCACCTCTGGCACGGAGGCACCGCGAACCGCACGGACCGGCGGCGCCTGGCCCTTCATGCCTTCTACTGTCGATGGGACAAGCCGCAGCAGCAGTATCAGAAGGCGCTGCTCCGCCCGGAGACACAGGCCGCGCTGTCTCCGGCCGCGCGGGCGATGCTCGCCCTCGACGATCCCGCGAACGACGCGATGAGCGCCGAAGGCGGCCGTAGCGGGTTCATGAAATAGCTCAGCGCGATTGGTATGGCCCGTGGACCGCCTTCACGGCGTACGGCTCCGTGGCGTCGTCCAGGATGATCACCTGGTCGAACATCTTGCGAATGGGGATGCGCGCGGCGACATCCACGAGCGCGCTGAGGTGGTCGTCGTGGAAATGGGTGATGTACCCGTAGTCGATGGCGGACACGCCCATGGCGCGCGCGTAGCGGGCGATCCACTCGCCGGGCGGACGCGAGCCGTCGGGCCGGGGCGGCGTTCCGCGCGGCGGCGGGTTGCCGCCGTCGCCGGCATCGAGAAGGAGGCTCGTGCCGTCCGGCAGGATGAGCAGCGCGGCGTTGCCGCGCCCGGTGTTGATCTGATGGATGTCCAGGCAGGCAGGGGCTGACCGACGCTCTGCGCGGAAACCGGCGCCGCCGCCAGAACGGCCATCAGCGCGCCGCACGCGGTACGGGAGCGGGATTTCGCGACCGCCGTCCGGCGTCCGGCCCACATGGTCATGCTTCCGCCCTCACCCGGGACGGTCAAGCATATGCGAGGGAAGGCCGGGAGACGGCGCGCTACTCGCGGACCCAGCCGGGCAAGGCGCCGCCGACCCGCGCGTCTTCCTCGAGAGAGTCGAGGGCCTGACGGGCACGGGCAGCATCGGCCCGCGCCTTCCGGCGGTCAGAGCGGCGCGTGATGGGGCACGAAGGGCGGTCCTTGCCCGCGTAGGTCGGGTCGGACCAGCGCTCGACGTCCTTCAAGACCTGCTCGGCGGACGCGGCCTGGTTGCGGCGGCGGCGGGCTTCCTGTCTCCAGAAGGCCTCGCGGCCACGGATATCGTCCGTGGCGCTGGGCGCCGCCGCGGAACCGTAGGTGGGGACCGGCGGAAGCGTGGCGGCAGGAGCGAGGGTCGGATCATTGGCGATCCGGCCGGCCGCGTTCTTCAGCTCCTCTTCGTGGACCACCGCGACGGGCGCGTCCTGGCGCCGCGCGGCCTGGCGGCGGGCCTGCTCCCTGGCCGCAGCTTCGCCCAGGCTCTCGCCGGAAACCCGGCTCGCCAAGCCCAGGAGGCCCGCGGCAACCATGACGCGAAGGGCCCGCATGGGGGCATCGTTCGTCGCGGCCCCGCGAGCGTCAAGGGACGTAACCGAGGCATGTGCGCGGCGTTACACCGCCGCCGGGATGCGGCGCGCCACCCGGTTCCGGCCGGACTCCTTGGCCATGTACATCGCGGCATCCGTGCCCTTGAGCCACGAATCGACGGAGTCCCGCGGATCCGCGGGGCCCACGCCGATGCTGACCGTCACCGTGTGCCCCTCGAGCAGGGGCGAGGCGGCGATCGCCTGGCGTATGTCGTCGGCCAGGGTCATGGCCTGCGCCTCCGTGGTGTCGGGGAGAAGGAGGACGAACTCCTCGCCTCCCATGCGGAACAGGAGGTCGGTCTGGCGGGCGCGGCTGCGCACGACGGACACGAGTCCCTTGAGGACGGCGTCGCCCGCGTCGTGGCCGTGCTCGTCGTTGATCTTCTTGAAATGATCGACGTCGATCATCAGGAGGGCGGAGGGGGTGGAGGGCGGGCGGCCGCTCGCCAGCGCTTCCCGGAGGCGGGCGCTCATGTGGCGGCGGTTGAAGGCGCCGGTGAGCGGGTCCGTGATCGCCTGCTCGAGGAGCCGGCGCTGCAGTCCGTGGATGATGCCCTGGATGATGTTCACCATGACGATGGTGAGGAGGAGCGAGATGGCGAAGCGGACGGTGATCCGCATGGTGAGGTAGTGATAGACGATGGCGGTGGCGGTGACGAGCAGGGCCCCGCTGCACACGATGGCCGGCCGCTGCGGGAGCACGAAGAAGAAGAACAGGACGACCGGATAGCACCAGAACGCGCCGATCACCCCCTGGGTAGCGAGGGAGAGGGTGATGGCGGCGGTGATGGGCACGAGCAGGAGCGCGTAGGGGACCGGTGGCTTGCGCCGCTTGCGCACGGCGTACCCGTCCGCGGCAAAGGTGACGACGACGCAGACGATCGCCACCCCCAGCGCGCCGCGGCCCCGGAGGAAGTCGTGTATGGCGAACGGAACGAGGAACACGACGGCCAGGATGGAAAGAGCGCCCATGACCCGCTCCCGCTCGCGGGCGAGCGGGCCGTCTTCCGGATCGGAGGCCGCGCTGAGGAACGTCAAACCGCGCCCGCCGGCAAGGTCCGCAGCCACTCCGCCTTCCAGTCCTCGACCGTCCGTCCGGAGACGCGGGCCAGCGCCGCCTCCGGATCCCGTGAGGAGACGACGCCGATCAGGGGGCCCAACCCCACGCGGTGCACGAGGAACTTCGCGAAGGACTGGGAGAGGACGTAGAACGGCGCCGCCACCCGGCGTCTCTCCTCCAGCATCTCCGGCGGCTCGCCGGGCGTGCCCACCCAGGGCAGCACGGTGCGCCCGGCCTCCCGGGTCAGCCAGCGCGCCGCCTCCATGTCCACTCCCCGGTTCCCGGTCTTGGCGAAGACGTGGGCGTCGTAGCCCCCGATGTTCTCGCTCACGTAGCTCTCGACGTACGAAGCGAAACCTTCGCTGAGCCAGACCGAGCGATTGGGCGACGGCACCAGGACGTGGACCGTCTCGTGGAGATACGGCGCGGAGTCCGATCGCACCCGCTCCAGCATGAGCGAGACGGTGCGGCCGCGCGTCATCGAGTAAGGCAGCGACTCGCCGACCCGGTACAGGATGCGCCCTTCGCGGAGCCCCTCCGGAGCGGCCGGACGCAAGTACGATTCGACGTCGGCGACCCCCGTGTCGAGGAGACCCGCGAAGCGGGCGGCCTCCTGCGAAGTCAGGGCGCCCTCCTCGTATTCGAGGGTCGCTCTCGGCCTGTCCACGCGCACCCATTCCGCCGCCAACGCCGGCCTCCCCCTTCCGGCCAGAAAGGCCAGGATCACGGCCGCGGCGGCGAGCCTCATGACGCGGAACCTCCGGAGCCGAAGATCTCCCCGAGCTCCGCGGGAGGCGTGACCTCGAGTTGATCGTAGCGGCAGTCCGCGGGCCGCTTGTCCGGACGCCAGCGGGCGAAGATGGCGGCGTGCCGGAAACGGTCGCCCTGCAGGTGGTCGTACTTGACCTCGCAGACGCGCTCGATGCGCAGGGGCTCCCAGGACAGGTCCTTGCCCTGGCTCCAGCGGCTCTGGCCGCCCGGCATGCGCGTCGAGGCTCCGCTCGCGTCGGCCCATTCGCGCCACGGGTGGCCCTCGAGCGCGTCCTTGCGCAGGGGCTCGAGCTCCCCGGCGAGCTGGCGCCGCACGGCCGCCGTGAAGGACGAGGTCACGCCGACGTGGTGGAGGCGTCCGCGCTCGTCGTAGAGGCCGAGTAGCCGCGAGCCCACCATCTGCCCGGGACCGTTCTTGTGCCACCGGAAGCCGGCCACCACGCAGTCCGCGGTGCGCGCGTGCTTGACCTTGATCATGGCGCGCTTGCCCGGCTGGTAGGTGGTCGTCTCGTGCTTGGCGATGACGCCGTCGAGGCCCGCGCCCTCGAAGCGATGGAACCACTGGTCGGCCACCTTGCGGTCGCGGCTGCAGGGCGTGAGGTGGACGGGTCCGGAGGCGCGCCCGAGGGCCTTCTCGAGCGCCGCCCGGCGCTGCACCTGCGGACGGTCGCGCAGGTCACGGTCGCCCTCGCCGAGGAGGTCGAAGGCGACGAACGAGGACGGCGTCTCCTCCGCCAGCCTGGCCACGCGCGAGGCCGCCGGATGGAGACGGAGCTGCAGGAGATCGAAGTCGAGGCCGTGCTCGGTCGCGATCACGATCTCGCCGTCGACGACGGCGCGCGCGGGAAGGCTCCTCCGCAGCGCGGGCCTCAGCTCGGGGAAGTAGCGGTCCAGGGGCTTGAGGTCGCGGCTCTGGATGTACACCTCGTCGCCGTCGCGGAACACGATGGCCCGGAACCCGTCCCATTTCGGCTCGAAGAGCCATCCGTCGCCGTCGGGGAGGGCGGTGGCGAGCTTGGCCAGCATCGGATCGACGGGCGGGCTGATGGGGAAGGTCATGAGGCGGTCAGGCCGGGCGGGAGCGGCGCGCCGCGATCCGTCCCTCCGCCGAGGTCCAGCCGGCGTCGAACTCGCATCCCGGCGCGTCGATGTCGATGACGAGCGGCGCGTGATCGGAGGGCACGGGCTTCCCCTTGCGCGCCTCGCGGTCGATCTCCGCCCACACCACGCGCCCGGCCAGCGGGGCCGACACCAGGAGGTGGTCGATGCGCATGCCGAAGTTCTTGTGGAAGTTCCCCGCGCGGTAATCCCACCAGGTGTAGCGGCCCGCTTCCGGATGATGCAGGCGATAGGCGTCGGTCAGGCCCCAGCCGCCCAGCCGCGCGAAGGCCTCGCGTTCAGGCGCGGAGACGTGCGTGCCGCCGTGGCAGGCACGCGGATCCCACACGTCGCGGTCTTCGGGCGCGACGTTGAGGTCACCGCCCAGCACGAGCGGGTCGGTGGGCCGCACCGCTCGGGCCAGCCACTGCGCGAGGCGCTCGAACCAGCCCAGCTTGGCCTCGTAGAACGAGGAGCCCACGACGCGTCCGTTCGGCGCGTAGACGCATACCACCCGAACCCCGCCGCAGAGGCCGGAGATCATGCGCGCCTCCGCCAGGGGCTCGTCGTCGCCCACGTCCGGCGTCGCCGCCGGCCGCAGCGGCTCGCCGAAGTTCGTGACGACGTCCTCGATGCCGCAACGGCTCGCGATGGCGACCCCGTTCCAGCGTCCCTCGCCGTGGTGGGCCAGCGCGTACCCCGCGTCCCGGAAGGCCTTCACCGGCGCCTCCGCGTCCGCGAGCTTGGTCTCCTGCATCAGCAGGACGTCGGGGCGCGCGCGGCCCAGCCACCAGGTCACCTTCTCGAGGCGGGCCTTGAGCGAATTGACGTTCCAGGTCGCGACGCGCACGCCCCTAGCGTATATGCTCTTTCCCCTCCGAACTTCGAGACCGTGTCCGCACCTTCGCGCCGCCTGAGACGGTTTCGCTCGCTTCTACGCGTCTCTCTCGAAGGGACGCGCAGCCACACGACCGATCCGCGCTTCACGCCGCGGAGGCGGTGTCTTCTCGGCCAAACAGGGAGCAAGTGCCCATGTCGACACGGTTCCGGCGGATCGCTTCACTCGTCCTGACTCTGTGCCTCGCCGCGGGCGGGAGCTGGGCCGACCTCGTACAGGTCGACGCCACCAGGGCGAACGTGCGCAAGCAGCCGAGCGCGACCAGTCCCATCGTGACCACGGTGGCCCGCGGCGAGCAGCTCGAGGTGCTCGAGAAGGCGGGTGACTGGTACCACATCAAGACCGGCGCGGGTGCGGAAGGCTACGTCAGCGCCCGCCTCGTGCGCGCGTCCGCCGCGCCCGCGGCCGCGAGCGGCCCGACGCCGCGCCCGGCACCCGCCGCCGCCGAGACGGCACTCGCGCCCGCGGCGCCCTGGAAGGGAGACCGTCCCGTCATCGCCCACAAGGACGTGGGCTGCGTCGTGGCCGGCGAGTTCCCGAAGCTGGAAGCGTGCTTCACGCCCGCGGAATCCGTGGGCAAGGCCCAGATCCAGTTCCGCCTGCCGGTCGGCCGTCCTCCCCAAGCCCAAGACGGACATCGCCGCGTTCCACTACTTCATCGAAGTCGTGGACCGCTCCTTCACCGCGGTGCAGCAGCCCGCGAACGCCCCCAGCCAGTCCTATGCGCCGCGCGTGGTCGCCAAGCGTCGGGACTGCGGGCAGGGAATGATGATGGCCACCAGCACCCCGACGGGCTCGGTCATCATGGGCGTGGCCCGTGACGCCGGCGGGCGAGTGCTGCAGGCGGCGGCCGCGAACTCCGCGGAGGCGAGCGCGTCGATCAGCGGCTTCAGCGCGGACGGAGTGACGATGGCGAGCACGGGGGCGGCCCCGGGCAGCGCGGGGGCCGGGTCCTCGAGCACGGCGCAGTCGGCGGGCGGCCTCGGGACCAAGACGCTGGTGATCGCCGGCGGCGTGATCGGAGCGGGGGCGCTGGTCGCGCTGGCGGCGGGCGGAGGGGGCGGCGGCTCGGGGAGCAGCGGGTCGTCGGGATCGGGCGGGGGCGGCGGTGGAACATCGGCGCCCGGAGGCGGGACCACGACCAACCCGCTCACCGGGCGGTGGGTCGGCAACGCCGCGAACGGCGGCGGCATGACCGGGGTCGTCAGCCTCGAGGGCGTCACCTGCACGGTTCAATGGGACACGACCGTGGACTTCGTCCAGTCGGGCACGGCCTTGACCGGCACGGGGACGTCCGTCGGAAGAGGAGCGAGCTGCTCCGTTCCCCTGCCGCCGGAAGTCAACGCGATCATCAACGGGACGACCGGCTCCGGAAGCCTGAGCGGAAGCGCCAGCGGCGGATCGCTGAGCTTCCGGGTGGGCGATCTCGCTTTCACGGGGACCTACACGAGCACGCGGCTGGATGCCACCGCGCCTCTCGTGGTCGAAGGATTGACGATCACCTACACGTGGAGACTGACCAAGCAATAACCGGAGTTTGACGCTTCTCCGACGCGACCCTATGCTGTCCGCGCTTCGGGGCGGCGGACTTCGTGGTCCGCTTGGCCCTTCGACGGCCACGTCGCCTGGTCCAAATCCCGCGCCCTGGGATCTCGCCCCACAGAACACGGCCTCGCGTGCCGACCCGACGGTAGACATGCGGCGTGACGGCGGCGCGGATGCGGCCCCGCGAGAGGGCCGGCCGGCGACGGCGGCCGAGGACTGGCCGCGCGTCCGCGATCTCCTGCGCGCCGCCCTCGAAAGGGACCCCGCCCAGCGGCCCGCGTTCCTCGACCAGGCCTGCGGCGAGGACGCGGAGCTGAGGAAGAGCCTGGAAGGGCTCCTCGCCGCGCACGAGGAGGCCGCCGACTTCCTCGAATCTCCGGCCGAGATCGACCGCATGGCGGCGGAGGTCCTCGGAGACGCGGCCGCTCCCGCCCTGGCCGCGGGCAGTCGCGTCGGGCGCTACGAGATCCTCGAGCTGCTCGACGCCGGCGGCATGGGCGAGGTCTACCGCGCCCGCGACACCGGCCTCGGCCGCGACGTCGCGGTCAAGGTCATGCGGCCGTGGATGACGCGTGACACCGCGCGCCTCCGCCTCTTCGAGAAGGAGGCGCGGGCGGCGGGCGCGATCAGCGACCCGAACATCCTGGCCGTCTTCGACGTGGGCGCCGCCAACGGAATGCCCTACGTGGTCTCCGAGCTCCTGGAAGGCGAGACCCTCGGCGCCCGGCTGCGCCGCGCGCCCCTCACCGTCCGCGAGAGCGTGGAATGCGCGATCCAGATCGCCCAGGGGCTCTGCGCCGCGCACGACAAGGGGATCATCCACCGCGACCTCAAGCCGGACAACGTCTTCCTCACGAACCAGGGGCGGGTGAAGCTGCTCGACTTCGGCCTGGCCAAGCTCCTCCACGACCCGCGGGAGGACGAGGCGGCGGCCGCGGCGGCCAGCGCCAGCAGCGACAGCAACGTGATGGGGACTCCGGGCTACATCGCCCCCGAGCGGCTGGAAGGGGGGGGCACGGACCGCCGCGCCGACATCTTCGGGCTGGGCGCGATCCTGTACCGCATGCTCGCGGGACGGCCCGCCTTCGGCGGGGAGAACACGGTCGGGGAGCTCAGCTCGACCCTGACCGAGCAGCCGCCGCCCTTCGCTGCCGATGGCGACGTCCCCCCGCGGCTGCAGCGTGTCGTGTGGCGCTGCCTGGAGAAGAGGCCGACCGACCGGTTCCAATCCGCGCGCGACGTGCGCTCCGCCCTGCAGGCCCTCGCCGGCTCGCCCTCGGCCCGGTCGCGCGGGCCGCGGGCGGCCGTGGCCGCGCTGGCGGCGCTGGCCGCGTTCCTCGGCGCGACCGTCTTCTTCGACGCCGCCCGCCCGGGAAGCGAGCCGCGGGCGGCCTCGATCCACCAGCGAATCCGCTCGCTCGCGGTGCTGCCCCTCCGGAACGCGTCCGCCGATCCCGATCAGCAGTACTTCGCGGACGGCATGACGGAAGCGCTGGTGGCGGAGATGGAGCAGACCGACGGCCTGCGCGTGATCTCGCGCGATTCCGCGGCGGCGCTGCAGGACGCGAACACGGACCGCGCCGAGATCGCGCGCCAGCTGCGCATCGACGCGGTGATCCAGGGGTCCGTCCGGCGCGTGGGGCCGCAGGTGCGCATCGCGGTCGAGCTCGTCCGTGCGGGTACGGACGAGCCGGTATGGAACGGAACGTACGAGCGCGACGTGCGGGACGTCTTCGCCCTCCAGCACGACGTGGCCGGCGCCGTGTCCCGCGAGATCGCCCTCGTGGCCCACCCGGCCCGCGAGCATGCCCCCCACGCCGAGACGCGCAGCGTGGAGGCCTACGAGGCGTATCTCCGCGGCCGGTTCTACTGGAACCTGCGCTCGACGGAGGCGGCGCCCAAGGCGATCGTGCAATTCAATCGCGCGCTGGAGCTGGACCCCCTCTACGCGGAGGCCTACGTCGGGCTGGCCGACACCTACGCGATGCTCGGGGACATGGACGCCATGCCGCACGCCGACGCCTACGCCCGCGCGGAGGCCGCGGCCCGCCAGGCCCTGGATCTCGATCCCGCTCGTGCCGAAGGGTACGCGTCCCTCGGCCACCTCCGCATGCACGCCTGGCGCTGGGAGGAGGCGGACCGCCTGTTCGGGCGCGCCCTCGAGATCGATCCCGGCTACGCCACCGCTCTCCAGTGGCGCTCGTACAACCTCGCCTCCATGGGGCGCACGAGCGAGGCGGTGGACGCGATCGTGCGGGCGCAGCAGCTCGATCCGCTCTCCGTGATCATCAACACGGACATGGCCCAGATCCTGTACTTCGCGCGGCGCTACGAGGACGCGGTGGCCCAGTGCGGCAAGACGCTCCAGATGAACCCCGCCTTCGCCGAGGCTCGGCGCGTGTCCTTCCTCGTCCGGCAACGAGTCCACCGCGATGCGGAAGCGCTCGCCGACCTCGAGACGTATCGGCGCCAACCCGACGGCGGCCCCGGCGGCAGCGTGGGTTACGCGTATGCCGTACTGGGTCGGAGGGGCGAGGCGGCGGCGGTGCTGCGCGAGCTCGACGCGGAGTCGCGGCGCCGCTTCGTGGCCTCCTACGATTTCGCGGTGATCCATGCCGGCCTGGGGGAGGCCGACCGCGCCCTGGCCTGGCTGGACAAATCGCTCACCCGGCACGACCCCGAGACCATGATCCTCCCCGCCGATCCCCGTTTCGATTCCCTGCGCGGCGATCCGCGCTTCGCCCTTCTCCTCGAGCGGATGTCCCTCCCCCGGCCCTGACTTCCGCCCCCGGCCCCGGACGGCGGTGAGACGATTTCCCTCCGTTCCACGCGTCTCGGCCGGGAGGACCTTTGAAGTTGGGCCGCGCGGTCCTACACTGCCGGACGTGGCGGCACCGGCGCCGAAGCTGGAGGCGGGCGAGGTGACGCGCCTCCTCCTGGCGTGGAGCAACGGCGACGACCTCGCGCGGGATCGGCTCATTCCGCTCGTCTACCAGGAGCTCCGACCGACCTCGTCCACGAGACCTATCTGCGCCTGTGCGCCCAGAACCCGGCTTGGCAGAACCGGGAGCAGCTCTTCGGGGTGGCGTCGCGGCTCATGCGGCGGATCCTCGTCGACCACGCCCGGGCCCGCGCGGCGGCCAAACGGGGAGGCATCCGCGTGACCCTCGTGGAAGGGCTCGCCGCGGGGGCGCCGGCGCCGCCCGACCTCCTCGATCTCGATGAAGCGCTCAACGAGCTGGCTGCGCTCGACGAGCGCCAGGCCCATCTGGTCGAGCTGCGCTTCTTCGGCGGCCTCAGCATCGAAGAGACGGCGCGCGCCCTCGACGTCTCCGTGGCCACCGCCAACCGGGACTGGGTCACGGCCAAGGCCTGGCTGTTCCGCCGCCTGAAGCAGAAGGACCGCGGCGTCTGAAGCAGGCCGATCCGTCCGGCGAGTTCGTCTCTCCCCGGCAGTAGGGGCGTCGGTGTGAGCATCCGCACATGAGGCTATCGTCGCCGCCGTCCTCCTCTTCGACTGCGTCTGCCGCGGCATGATCCTCGACCGCGCCTTCGCAAGAGAGATCGATGCGGTTCAGACCGTCTTCCCGGACGTGCCCGTCGCCGGGCTCCTCACCTACGGCGAGATCGCGCGCTTCAAGGGCCGCCTGGAGGGCTGGCACAACACGACGGCGGTGGTGGTGGCGATCCCGGCCTGACCGCGACCACCGTGCGCGCTACTTCAGCTCGCGGATGCGGACGTTGCGGAGGGAGAGCGAGCCTTCGTGATCGCCCTGGATCGCGATGTACCCCTTCTTGGCGCGGCCGTAGTTGGGCCAGTCCTTGAACTTGCTCGCCTTGACCTTGGCCTCCCAGTCGGGGCTCCAGAGCTCGTACTCCACCACCTTCTTGCCGTTGAGCCAGTGCTCGACGTGCGCTCCCCGCGCCACGATGCGGGACGAGTTCCACTCCCCCGCGGGCTTCACGACGCCGGCGGGCGGCGCATAGAGCGCGTAGGCGGAGCCGGCGGAGGTCAGGCGGTTCTTGCCGTCCGGGTGGGCCGCGTCGTCGAGGAGCTGGTACTCGGGCGCGCTCCAGTAGATGTGGTCGTACTCCTCGGTGCCGCGGTAGAACACGCCCGCGTTGCCGCCCGGAGCGAGCTTCCAGTCGAACTCGAGCTCGAAGTTGCCATACTGGTCCTTGGTGACGAGGTCGGTGCTCTTGCCTTCCTTGACGAGCACGCCGTCCACGACCGCCCAGCCCGCGGGGACGTCCTGCGTCTTGTAACCGCGCCATCCGGCCGTGGTCTTTCCGTCGAAGAGCGGCCGCCACTGACCCGCGCCCTTGACCTCGGCGGCGGGGAGGACGGTCGCGGTGACGGCCATGAGGACGGCCAGACGGACGAGGACGCGGGCGACGGCTTCTCGGCTCATGTTCTCCTCGCGATAAGTTCGAGTGATCCGGTTCCCGCTCGGAGCGAGCGGTCTCGGGATTCTAGTCCCTTGGCCGGGCCACCGGCGAGGGGGCGTCGCGATCAGTAGAGCCGCAGGTTCAGCCGCGAGCTGATGCGCGCGGCCACCGGCGCGTCGGCGGTGCGCGCGGGCTCGTAGCGCCAGCGCGACAAGGCGCTCAGGACGACGTCCTGGTGGGCCTGGCTGAGGGTCGTCTTGAGGAGCGGGTCGTGCACGCGGCCGTCCGTCCCGACCACGGCGTCGAACTCCACCTCGCTCTCCTGACGGATGCGGCCCGAGGGGGCGCGGACGTACGGGCTCACGGAGAGGAGGAGCCTGGGCCAGGTCTTCACCTTCCGCCCCAGCAAGGCCTCCGGCGCCCGCGCCAGCACGTCCGGACTGGCGATCTCCTTCGGCGTCTCCGCCGTCGCGTGGTCGAAGGCCACGCCCTTGGACACGAGGTACGCCTCCGGCGTCATGAGCACGGAGTCCACGCGCGTGCGAAGGTCGCTCGCCGCGGGCGAGAGGCCGGCGAACAGGAGCTGCACGGTGGGCTGGATGGAGCGGCAGCGCGGCTCACGCCCTCCGACCGCGGGCCGGCCGATGGTCTCGAGCGTGAAGAGCGCCCCGCCCTTCTGGAATCCGGCACCGCGCACGCGCACGGCCATGTCGCACTCGCCGCTGAGCCGCTGCTTCGCGCCCACGGTGACGCTCTTCTCGTCGGCCTTCGCGCGCAGCACGCGCACGTCGCCCACGTACGGACGCAGCGGGTCGGGGCCCGCGGGAACGGCGGACCCGGTCTTGGGACGCCCGCTCTGGCAGCCGGCGAGCAGGAGGACGGCAACGAAGGCGGGGGGAAGCGATCGTTTCAAGGGGCCCTCCTCTGAGGGAGAGAGGATAGACCTCCCGGAGGCGGAGATCCAATGATCGGGCGCACGGCCGGCGGCGGCCGTCTAGTGTGTGTATAGAAGCGGCGAGGAGTCCACCTGGACCTTGTTCCGTGGGTCCGGGACGTGGATCTTGGTCTCGATCACGTTTGAA
>QHVP01000267.1:0-2918 GCA_003222295.1 Acidobacteriota bacterium
TCGACTCCCAGACCAACTTCGTCTTCGTCGAGATCAAGCGGCCGGCCAAGGAGTTCCGCGAGGCCTGCAAGGAGCAGGGCGTGCTGGTGGCGCGCGACTTCCCGCCGTTCGAGAAGAGCTACTGCCGCATCTCGATCGGCACCCTGGACGAGATGAAGCGCGCGGTCGCCGTCTTCGGCAACGTGCTCGGGGTCAAGGCCAAGGCCGCCTGAGCCGGGACCTAGGCTCCCCGAGCGCCGATGGACAGGAGAGGCTTCCTCCAGACGGTCGGCGCCCTGGGCGCCGTGTCCACGGTCATGGCCCCGGACGCGCGCGCGGAGGAGCCGCGCAAGCCCCTCAAGCTCGACCGGCACACGCACTACTACCCGGAGGCCTACTTCCAGAAGATCCGCGACACGCCGGGGGAGTTCACCTTCGACAAGGACCCCACCGGCCGCACCATCATCAAGTACCGCGGCGCCCGCTTCTTCGGCATCCAGCCGCCGATGACGGACCCGGTGCGCCGCCTGGCGGACATGGACCGCGTGGGCATCGACGTGGAGGTCGTCTCGCTCTCCACGCCGAACGTCTTCTTCGCGGACGAGAAGACCCAGCCCGAAGTGGCGCGCATGGTGAACGACGCCTACGCGGATCTCGTCGCCCGCCATCCCGGCCGCTTCAAGGCCTTCGCCTCCATCCCCATGGACGCGCCCGATGAGGCGCTGCGCGAGCTGGACCGGGCGCTGGGCTCGCTCAAGCTCAACGGGGTGATCCTGCTGAGCAACATCCGCGGCCGCGCCCTGACCGCGCCCGTCTACCGGCCGTTCTTCGCGGAGGCGAACCGGCGGAAGCTCTGCATCCTGCTGCACCCGATGCTGCCCGCGAACCCGGAAGCCTACGGCGAGTACGTGCTGGGGCCGATCATCGGCTTCCCCTGCGACACCACGCTGGCCGTGGCGCGGATGTGCTACGACGGCCTGCTGAAGGACTTCCCCGACATCCGCTGGATCATCGCCCACCTCGGCGGCGCCGTGCCGTACCTCATGGAGCGCATGGACAACGGCTTCCGCGACTTCGCGGAGTGCAAGGTCAAGATCGACCAGCTCCCCAGCACCTACCTCAAGCGCCTCTACTACGACACGGTCACGTTCAGCCCCTACGTCCTGAACATGGCCCGCGACCTCGTGGGCGTCGATCACCTCGTGATGGGCAGCGACTACCCGCACCTGCTGGGGAGCGGGCCGTCAGCTCGATCGAGGCGCTCTCCATCCCCCAGGCCGAGAAGGAGCGGATCTTCAGCGGGACGGCGCTTTCGATACTCAACAACGTCTAGCCGCGTGCAGGAGGGCCCATGTCCATTCGGAAGATCTCGTGTCTCGTGGTCCTGGCCCTGGCCGCCGCGGCCGGTGCCACCTCCGAGCCTCCCCGCGCGACCGTGCGCACGCCCCAGCTCGAGAACGACTCCGTCCGCGTCTGGAAGACGAGCATCGCGCCCGGCCAGCCGCTCACCATGCACCGCCACGATAACGGCCGCGTGATCGTCGCCCTAACGGACGGGACACTGCGGATCGTCAAGGAATCGGGCGACTCGAAGACCGTGACCTGGGAGAAGGGGAAGGCCTACTGGCTTCCGGCCGATCCTCCCGGCGAGAGGCACGGTGATCTCAACGAGGGCCAGGACCCGATCGAGGTCATGGTCGTGGAGCTGAAGCCGCGGACGGACCCGCGCCAGACCCGCGTGCCATAGAATCGTCCTCAGCAATGGCCTCCATCGATGTCGTCGCCACGCCCGATCTGGCCAGGATCAAGGATCTTGCCGCGTCCGAGCCCGGGCTCGACCTTCTCGTGCTCTTCGGATCGCGCGCGCGCGGCGATGCGCGCACCGATTCCGACTGGGACTTCGGCTATATCGCGCATTGCGACTTCGGTCCCGAGGCGTTCCTGGCCCGCTTTGTCGCCCATCTGCGCACGGAGCGGATCGACCTGGCCGATCTGGATCGTGCAGGGGGCCTGCTTCGTTTCCGCGCGGCTCGCGATGGGAAGATGGTTCACGAAAGGGCAGCCGGCGCGTTCGCGCGGTTCTGGCTGGCCGCCGTCGACTTCTGGTGCGACGCTGGCCCTCTCATCACTGCCGGCTACGACGCGAACCTGGCGTCGCTCGGCCCGTGACCGGGCTCGATCGCGACACGCTGGCTGAGCGCGCGGCCGCCATAGAGCGGCACCTCGACCGCGTCGCGGCGCGATTGCCCGCTTCACGCGACGAACTGCGGCGGGGCACGGATGCCGCCGACGTCATTGTCCTGAACCTCTGGCAGGCGCTCCAGTTGACGATCGACCTTGCGGTCGCGGCTTGCCTTCACTTCAAGCTCGCGGCGCCGGGTACCTATGCGGACGCTTTCCGCCAGCTTGGTGACACGGGGCTTCTCGACCACGAGCTGGCGGATCGGCTCGCGCGCGCTGCCGGCTTCCGGAACCTGGTGGTGCACGGGTATCAGGCCCTCGATCTGGCCCGCGTCCAAGCGATCGCGCGCACCGGGCCCGCCGACCTTCGGGCCTTTCTGGTTGCGCTTCGGAATCGCATCTGAGAAGCAATCGCATCCAGCCTATCGAGGTCATGGTGGTGGAGCTGAAGCCAGGGTCTGCGTCGCCAGGGACTTCGCCCTCGAGCACCGGGCCCGCACCCGATCGGTGATGTCGCGCGACCGCGGCGGATTCTCGCCGAGACCCAGGGTGTGCAGCATCTCGTGGATCAGGGCCACCTCGGCTTCCTCGGGTTGACCGTTCGCGGCTTCGGTGAACGCGATCGGGCAGATGAACACGACGCGACTGCCCGGCTCTGTGACGGCGAGGGCCGCCCTGCCATCGCACGCCTTGAGCTCCCGGCCGTCGGAGAAGACGATCCACCTCAGATACCCTCGCGCCGACACGTCGCTGCTGTC
>QHVP01000267.1:2955-9525 GCA_003222295.1 Acidobacteriota bacterium
GTCGTTGCTATCCAGAATCTCCTTCAGCGTCCGCGCCGACGCGTCGCGGAAGTCGGTCAGGACTTCCTGGCAGGCTGGCTCTGCGAGGAGCCGATCCGCACCCGCGAGGGCGCGCGTCACCGCCTGAGCGACCTCGTTGTTCGACACCCGCACCCGAAATGGTGCGGCCTCGGGGGTGTTGTCCGCCGCCCCCGCATCTCGCAAGGCGGCAACCGAGCAGACCCACGCCATGAGGAAGGCGACGGACCAGAGCCCTCCCCGCTTTCGACCGATGTGTCCCACTGGCGGCTCCTTTCGGTGAGCCGCCTGGCCAGGCGTGTCCGGCTATCACTCGTGTGAGAATGTCGGCGCCGACGGCGGGAGTGGGTCTCGTTACCGTTCGGCTTTCGTGATGGGTGCGTGAAACCGTGGGAGTGCGATTCGGCGAGTTCGTCTTCGACTCAGGAAGCCGCGAGCTGCGTGGCCGAGGCGGGCCCTGCCGCCTCTCGCCCAAGGCCTTCGAGTGCCTGACCGCCCTGCTGGAGCGGCGTCCGCAGGCCGTTACCCGAGCGCAGCTTCAGGACCGGCTATGGCCGAAGACGTTCGTGGCGGACACCAGCCTGCGGCGCGTGATTACGGAGATCCGCGCGGCGCTAGGCGACGACGAGCGCCGTCCGCGCTTCATCCGGACCGTGCGCGGCTTCGGTTACGCGTTCTGCGGTGCGGCCGAGGAGGACGAGGCCCGCCGCGCGGCGGAAGGGACCGCGGCCTGCCGTCTGGAGTGGGGCAAGCGCGAGATCCCCCTTCGCGAGGGCGAGAACGTCCTCGGCCGCACGGACGATGCCGTCGCCTGGATTGATTCGCCCCGGGTCTCACGCCGCCACGCGCGCATCGTCGTGTCCGACGGGAAGGCTACGATCGAAGACCTGGGCAGCAAGAACGGGACTTCGGTTTCCGGCCGCCGGATCGATGGCCCCACGCTGCTCGAGGGCGGCGACCAGATCGAGCTGGGACCGGTGTTGATGACGTTCCGCGCCTTTCACGCCACGGGCGCCACGGAAACGCAGCGCTCTCGCCGGTAGGGCGGGGCATATAATCGCGCCCGCTTCACGCCATAGGCGGGCCATCATGCTCGCATCCGGAACGCGCGTCGGCCCCTACGAAGTCATTTCGTGGCTCGGGGCCGGAGGCATGGGCGAGGTCTATCGCGCTCGGGACACGAAACTCCATCGCGAGGTCGCCCTCAAGACGCTGCCTCCGGACCTCGCACGGCAACCCGAGCGCCTCGCGCGCTTGAAGCAGGAAGCGCGGATCCTCGCCTCCCTCAACCATCCGGGTATCGCCACCCTGCACGGTCTCGAGGAGTCCGACGGAGGCGTGCCCGTCCTCGTCATGGAGCTGGTCGAGGGGGAATCGCTCGCGGAGCGCTTGCGTCGCGGCGCTTTGCCGTGGCGCGAGGCTGTGATGGTCGCCCATCAGATGGCGCTGGCGCTGCAAGCGGCCCACGAGAAGGGCGTCTTGCACCGAGATCTCAAGCCCGCGAACATCCGTCTCACCCCCGAAGGTCGGGTGAAGCTGCTCGACTTCGGCCTGGCCAAGGCGGTCCGGAAAGCCGCGGTCGACTCTCGGCTCGACACCGACACCTTACCCCACAGTGACGCGGGGGCAGTACTCGGGACCGCGCCCTACATGAGCCCCGAGCAGGCACGAGGGCAGGAGGCGGACCGCCGCGGAGACATATGGGCCTTCGGCTGCGTACTGTACGAGATGCTGGCTGGCAAGCGCGCCTTCGCGGGCGCGACGTACTCCGAAACGTTGGTTGCGGTGCTCGATCGCGAACCGGACTAGGACACAGACAAGCGCCTGCGCGACATCGGGGACGCGCGGCTGGAGCTGGAGGAGGTGCTGGGATCTGCTCGGGCGGGAGAGGCGCACCCAGAGCGGCCGCATCGAGCGGTCTGGCCGATGATCGCGCTTCTCGCTGCTCTACTGGGTGGTCTTCTGTCCTGGCTGATCCTACAGACCTCGTCCGTCCCGAAGGCGGTCGTGCGTCTTTCCGTCGAGGCCTCCGGAGACCCACGTTTCTTCACGGTCCTCCTGTCTCCCGGCGGGGAACGGATCGTCTACAACACGCCGTCGGGCCTGATGGTGCGCGATCTCGACCGGCCGGATTGGCGGATGATCCCCGGAACGGCCGACGCCTCGCGGCCGTTCTTCTCGCCGGACGGCAAGTGGATCGGCTTCAACGCGGCCGACCAGACCCTCAAGAAGGTCTCCCTCACCGGAGGCGGCGCTCCCCTGAGGTTGTGCGGCGGTGTGACACAGTCCTTTGGTGCGACCTGGGGCCCCGACGACACGATCGTCTTCACGCCTGACAACTCCTCAGGTCTCTGGCAGGTCCCCGCCTCCGGGGGCGAGCCGCGCGAGCTCACGAAGCCCGACCGCGCCCGTGGCGAGAAGAGCCACCGTTTTCCCGAGTACCTCCCGGGAGGCGGGGCCATCCTGTTCACCGTGGGCACGAGCCGCCTGAGCCAGTGGGACGATGCCCGGATCGAGGCCCTCGTCCTCGGGACCGGGGAGCGTCGCGCGGTCCTCGAGGGCGGATTCAGCGCCTCCTACGTGGAGTCCGGACACCTGCTGTATCGCCGGGCAACGTCCATCCTGGCCGTGCCGTTCGACCTCGGTCGTCTCGTCACGACCGGAACGCCCGTGACCGTCGTCGACGGTGTGCAATCAGCCCTGAGTGCGCCCCCTCATTTCAGCGTCGCTCACACGGGAACACTCGCCTACGTTCCCCAGGGGAGAGACGCGCAGCGGCTGGTCCTGGTCGATCGGTCCGGTGAGGCGCGACCGCTGACCCCGTTCCTCGGGTTCCTCGCCGAGCCGCGTGTGTCGCCGGACGGGCGCTCGATCGCCGTGCGGAAAGGCGGCGCCAACGAGCAGATCTGGCGTTTCGAAATCGAGCGCGAAGCCTTCTCGCAGATCACGTTCGAGTGGGACAACACCGCGCCGGTGTGGACGCCCGATGGCGAGTCCCTGATCGTCACGTCGACTCCCGGCTGGACGCTCCACCGCGTGCGAGCCGATGGCAGCGCTGCCGCCGAGGTCCTCTCGAGGGCGCGAGGTGCTCGGCAGAACCCTGGCTCCGTTACCGCCGACGGAAGGCTCCTGGCCTATTCGGCCACCGGAACCAACACATCGGACGACATCTGGATCCTCCCTCTGGAAGACGGGGAGGCGCGAGTCTTCCTGCAAACGCCGGCCGTCGAGAGCTCTCCCGCGATCTCACCCAACGGCCGCATGCTCGCCTACCAGTCCGACGAGTCCGGGAGGTTGGAGGTCTATGTGAGGTCATTCCCGGACGGCGGCCACAAGCTCCAGGTGTCGTCCGGAGGTGGAATCCATCCCGTCTGGGCGCGGAACGGCAAGGAGCTCTTCTACCGGGTTCCGCTCGAGGGAGGGAAGTTACGGATGATGGTGGCCGACGTGAGCGCGGCAAGCCCCGTTCGGATCTCTCGGGGCCGGCCGCTCTTCGAGGACTCCTACAGCGATTTCGGCTTGTTCACCTACGACGTGCTCCCCGACGGCCAGCACTTCGTCATGGTCGACGTCGATCGGGAAGCCTCGCAGATCACCCACTTCAACGTCGTGCTGAACTGGTTCGAGGAACTCCGGCGCCTCGTCCCGCGGAGGTAGCCCGAGGCGTGACGGCGTGGGCCCCTACAAGGTCGTCCCCTGGCTCGGGGCCCGGAGGTATGGGCTTTCCTCCTGGACCGGGGTGGTCGCGCAGCCAAGCGATCACCTCGGCCGCGTGCTTGTCCGGCGGGAACACCGGGTAGAAGACCTTCTCGATGTGCCGCCGTGAGATCACGAGCGTGAGCCGCTTCACGAGGGTCATGCCCTCGATATCGAACGTCGGCAGCCTCAGCGCGTGCACGAAGGCGAGACCCTCGTCGCTCAGCACCTCGAAGGGCACGTGCAGCCGATCGACCATCTCCTTCTGGTATGCGGTCGTCTGCGTGCTCAGGCCGAACACCTCCGCGCCGAGCGCCTGCAGGTCCTTGTGATGATCGCGGAAGCCGCAGGTCTCGGGCGTGCAGCCCCGCGCGCCCGGAATCGCGTCCCAGCCCGGCAGGAGGGGCTGGCCCGGCACTCCCGTGCGCGGATAGCAGTACACGACGACGCGAGGAGCGCTCACCGCCGACAGGTCGACCCAGCGGTCGCGAGTCGACCGCAGCTCGATCTTCGGCACGGCCATGCCGGGAAGATGCGTGCAGGCCCCGTCGTCGACGGGAACGGGGAGGTTCGCGGGCAGTGGCTGCGACGGGTCGAACACCTGAGCCCACAACCCTACGCCTGCCATCGCGTGAAGGAAAGACCGCCGCGTCGTGATCGGCTTCATTCGAGCCCCAGCCGCTTGAGCAGGTCCGGCCGGCCGGCGAGGAGCCGCCGCGCATCCGTCAAGCGCCGTCCCGTGCCGCCCTGCCGCTGACGGGCCAGGTCCTTCTCGCCCACCTGGCTCCAGTCGATGCCGCCCCAGGGCGGGTGCGGGTCGTACTCGATCCCGAGCTGGATCCGCTGCGCGGTGGCGCGGTCCGTCAGCCGCGCGGCCAGCGCGATCGCCATGTCGATGCCCGCGGACACGCCGCCGGCGGTGATGAACTTGCCGTCCTCCACCCAGCGCTCCCGCACGTAATGCGCGCCGAGCTTGTCGAGCTCGCGCGCGTAGGCCCAGTGCGTGGTCGCGCGTCGGCCCTCGAGCAGGCCGGTCGCGGCCAGCACGAGCCCGCCCGTGCAGACCGAGCCCACGACCTCCGCCCGCGGCGCGGCCGAGCGGAGATAGCCCTGCACTCGGCAAAGGTGCGCTCGGGGGTCAGGGCCAGACCGACGTCCGTGGCCATCGGTTCCTTGCGCTCACCGACGACCACGGTTCGATAAGGCGCGGGCAGGCCCTTCAGGACCTGCAGGGGCCCGACGAGGTCGAGGAGCGTGATCTCGGGGAAGAGCACGAGAGCGATGACCTTCTCCGGCTCGGCCTCGGCCGGAGGCTCCGCCCGTCCGGCGGCCGCGGCCAGAAGCAAGAGAGCGATGGCAGTAACGGCGGTCGTGTGCATGCGAACCTCCACCTCTGTGGTTGTCATCGGGCCTGTTCGCGGGGGCCGGTGGCCGCCTCCTTCTGCGCGCGCCGGCTGGCCGCGGGCAGGAGCACGGCGATCAGCAGCCAGGCCAGACCGGCCGCGATCACCACGAGCAGGAGCCAGCGGGTCGCGCTCGCGAGCGCAGCCGCGCTCAGCACCGGCCACGGGAAGCGAAACTGCCGCAGCCGGTCCCAACGCTCCATCATCCAGTGCCAGCCCGTATGCGCCACCAGCGCCGACACGACGATCGTGCCCGTGCGCTCGGGGACGAACCGGAAGAGGAGACCCAGCGCCGGGACGAGAAGCCCGAGCACGACGAGCTGGCCCAGCTCGACCCCGACGTTGAAGGACAGTAGCGAGGTCAGGAGATGGGATCCCGCGAACTGCAGCGTCTGCCGGAGGGCGAACGAGAACCCGAACCCGTGGACGAGACCGAACGCGAACGCGATCGCCCACCGCAGACGCAGGTGCGGAGCCACGATGTTCTCCAGCGCCATGTAGACGATGGAGGCCGCGATCAGGGTCTCCACGAGGGGCGGGAACCAGAGCGCGTCCGGCGCCCAGCCGAAGGCGGACGCGATGAGCGTGACCGAGTGCGCGACGATGAAGGCCGTGACCACCAGCACGAGCGGGCGCAGCCGGCGCAGCGGGATCACCAGGCACAGCAGGAACAGCAGATGGTCCGTCCCGTCGAGGATGTGCCGGAACCCCAGGTCCACGAAGCGAAGGGCGGCCTGATGCCACTGCGGCGCGAGCCGGACGAGGCCCGGATCGCCGGAGAGCTCGAAGGCGCGCACCGCCCCTCCGGAGGGCAGGAAGCGGAGGACGGTCGTCTCGTGCAGGCCGAGCCGGGCGAGGTCGGGATGGATCGACAGCCGCGACCCTTCCGAGTGGACCTGGTACTCGAACCACACGTCGAGCATCCCCTGGCTCCAATAGAGCTCCGTCTCGCTCGGCAGCGGCGCGGCGGTCAGGTGAGCGAGGGCGTCCTCGTAGCTGCCGAAGCTCCGGTCGGACGGCAGCGACACGCGCGCGGCGACGATGCGCGGCGGGGAGAGGCGGATGTCGCCTTCGTACAGCGCGATCTCGTCCGCGATCCAGACGCTCGCCGCCTGTCGCAGCGAAGGTTCGACACGCGCGAGGTCCAGGTATCCCGGACCGCGCGTGGGATAGTCGATGTCGCGCAACGCGGCCAGCGGCGCGCGGACGAGCAGATGCAGCCGAGAGCCCTCCGGCTTGAGGAAGGCCTGCACGGTCACGTCCGCCGGGACTTCGTGGGCGGCGGCGGCCGAGGGCAGCGCAAGGGTGAGCGCGGCCAACGCGGCGTATACTGGCGCCCTTCCACCTTTTCGGGACCCCAGCCCACGCCTCGCGCGCGCGAGAGGAGGGAGCAGGCCATGGTTCGATCGGCTTCGAAGCGCACCTGCATCGCCGGTGCGGGATTCGTCACCGC
>QHVP01000264.1 GCA_003222295.1 Acidobacteriota bacterium
TGAGGCTGACCATCGGGTAGGCGATCTTGCGGTGCAGCTCGACGCGGAGCCGGGTCACGTCCAGGCCCAGCTTCTCCAGGGTGACGATGTGGGTGCGCAGCTCGCCGAAGCTCATGGTTTCCGACTCGCGTTCCTCGCGCGCAAAGTAGCTGGGCCCCTCGATCTCGCGCGTGCGCGCCTCCGCGAACTCGCGGAAGGCCGGGCGGGGGAGGAACGTCCAGCGCCATCCCCGCTCGAGGTTGTACCCGATGCCGTTCCAGGCCGCCCTCGCGGCGTAGAGGCGGTCGCGCAACTGCCATTTCGCGGGATCGACGTCATAGATGGAGAGGCCGTAGAGGGACGGAGGCACGCCGCCCAGGGCGTCCCCGCGCTGGAGGTAATCGAAGTTGTAGATGCGGCCGTCGCTGCCCAGGATCCATCGGTGCTCGTTGCTGCTGCTCGATTGCGGCGGGCGGCCCTTGATGACGTTGTGGTCCTGGTTGGCGCGCTTGTTGAGGGGCGGGAGCAGGTACTCCGCGACCTCGAACATCCCGAAGCAGATGAGGGCGGACAGGGCCAGGGCCGGGAAGACGATCCGGTAGATGCTCAGCCCGGCCGCCTTCATGGCCGTGATCTCGTTGTAGCGGGCCATCACGCCGAAGGTGATCAGGACCGCGACCAGCACGGCCACTGGCGTCAGTAGGTGCGCGATGGTGGGCGTGGAGAACATGTAGTAGTGGAACACCACGATGCCCCTCACATGGTTCTGCTGGACGTCGTCGAAGAGGTCCATGAAGCTGACCAGCACGAAGATGGCCCAGAAGGCGGTCAGCACCAGCGCGTACTTCTCGATGCACGTACGCACGATGTAGCGATCGATGAGTCCGGGGATGGGCAGGCTCAGGCGCGGGATGCGGAGCACGATCACGCGCCGCGGGCGCCTCGAGCCCGCGGGGGCACCCGTTCGCGGCGAGATCGCGGCCGAGGCCTTGCGCGTGCGGATCCGGGGCAGGAGGGCGGTGTAGTGCCGCGGATCCAGAGGGTCGAACGCGGCCTCGCGGTAGTTGAGGAAGAGCAGCGTCAGACCCGCCGCCCCCAGCACGGCGTTCGCCGCCCAGACCGCCACCAGCGGCGCCATGAGGCCGTTGTCGCCCGCCTGCTCCCCGAGTCGGATCAGGACGTAATAGACGAAGATGACGCCGATGGAGAGGCCGAAGGCGGCGGAGCGCGCCTCCTTCTTGCTGCCCAGGGACAGCCCCAGGCCGAGCAGGCCGAACACGAAGCAGGCGGTCGGAATGGCGAGCTTCTTGTGCCATTCGACGTCGTAACGTGCGGTTTCGGTCCGGGGCTTGCCCTGCGCGCGCAGCTCGCGCACGCGCTGGCTCAGCTCGCCCATGGTCAGCTCGCGGTCGCCCTTGGCCAGGGGGAGCTTGGGGAAGAACTCCTCGTAGGCGAAGGGGAAGTAGCCGGTCTCGAAGTGGTCGGCCCCGATCTCCCTCGCCTGCGAGATCTGGAACGAGTAGGAGACGCCGTGCTGGAGGTCGAGCCCGACGCGCTTGCCCTCCTTGTCGATGGTGAGCTGGCCGCCGCGAGCTAGAATCACCTTCGGCTGCTGGGGGTTCCGGGTGTCGTGGATGAAGACGTCCTTCCACTGGCCCGTCTCCGCCGCGATGTCGGACACGTAGAGCACCATCGTCCCGCCCGGGATCAGGTCGTCGTTGAAGACGCGCGGCTGCACGTCGTTGCGGGCGCGGCTCACGATGAGCGCGAAGATGATCTCGCGATAGGCCTGGTTGGCAGCGGGGCCGAGCACGGCGTAGACGTAGAACGTCAGAGAGGCGGTGACGAGCGAGAGCGAGATCACGGGCCGCAGCAGGCTGAGGGGGCTGACCCCGCTGGCCCGCAGGGCCACGATCTCGCTGTCGCTGGCCATCCGGCCGAAGGCCAGCAGCACGCCGAGCAGGAACGCCATCGGGATGGTGACCGAGAAGATGCTCGGCAGCAGGTACGCGAACGCCCGCACGACCGTGGTCAGGTCCGCTCCGCGCGAGACCAGCACCTTCATGAGGTTCGAGATTTGATCGAGGAGCAGGATGAACGTGAACAGCAGGAGCCCCAGGCCGGTCGGAGGCCAGATCTCGCGGGCTACGTATCGGTCGAGAAGGGTGGGGCGGAGCCACCGGAGGGACGTCACCGGATGAGCCTAGCACGGCGGTTTTGGGCGCCGGTTGCGGATGGGGCGGACGGTCATTGACCAGAACCGTCCACGTCGCCGTGCTCTGGCACATGCACCAGCCGTCCTACCGGGATCCCCTGGATGGCACCTTCGTCCTGCCCTGGGTGCGCCTGCACGCGCTCAAGGACTACTGGGGCATGGTGCACATCCTCGCCGAGACCCCGGAGGTCCACGTCACCTTCAACCTCGTGCCCTCGCTCCTCGATCAAATCGGGGCCTACGTGAGCGGCGAGGCGCGCGAGGCGGAGCTGCGGCTGGGGCTCGCCCCGGCGGACCGCCTCGACGATTCCGAGAAGGTGTACCTCCTGCGCTGCGCGTTCATGGCCCATCCCGAGAACCTGATCGGCCGCTTCCCCCGGTTCGCCGAGCTGCATGCCCTGCGCGGTCCCCGCAACGACGAGGCCTCGCTGCGCGTGGTGGCGCCGCACTTCGGCCCGGACGCGATGCGGGACCTCCAGGTGCTCTCGAAGGTGGCCTGGTTCGACCTGGAATGGCAGCGCGAGGACCCGGCGCTGCGCGCGCTGATCGCGAAGGGCCGCGGCTACACCGAGGACGACAAGCGCCTCCTGGCCGAGCGCGAACGGGCGCTGCTGGCCGCGGTCATCCCCGCGTATCGCCGCGCGGCCGACGAGGGACGCGTCGAGCTCTCCGCCTCGCCCTACTACCACCCGATCCTGCCTCTCCTCTGCGACAGCGACGTGCACCGCGAGGCCCACCCCGGCGCCTACGTGCCTCGCCGTTTCCGGCACCCCGAGGACGCGGCCGACCAGATCTCTCGCGCGATCGACCGCCACACCGCCGTGTTCGGCCGCCCGCCCGCCGGCATGTGGCCGTCGGAGGGCTCGGTGTCGGAGGAGGCGGTGACGGAGATGGCGCGCGCCGGCCTGCGCTGGACCGCCTCCGACGAAGGCGTGCTCGAGCGCAGCATCCAGCGTCCCCTGCATCGCGACAGCCGGGGCACGGCCCATCCCGTCGACCTCCTGTATCGGCCCTGGATCCGCCGCACCCCCGCCGGCCCGATCGCGATGCTGTTCCGCGACCGGACGCTCAGCGACCTCATCGGCTTCAGCTATTCGGGCTCGGATCCGGAGCACGCCGCCCATGACCTCCTCGAGCGGATCCGGCGCATCGGGGAGACCTGGGTGCGCGAAGGACACGGCGGCGATCCCGTGGTGCCGATCATCCTGGACGGTGAGAACGCCTGGGAGCACTTCCGCGAGGGCGGACGGACGTTCCTGCGCCGGCTCTATGCCGGGCTCCAGCAAGGTCCGCAACTGCGCGCGGTCACCATGAGCGAGGCGGTGGCGGCGGCCGTGCCCCACGAGCTGCCGCGTGTGTTCGCGGGCAGCTGGATCCATTCCGATTTCTCGGTGTGGATCGGGCACGCGGACGACCGCCGCGCCTGGGACCTGCTGGGGGCGGCGCGGGACGCGCTGTCCGCCGCGGAGAAATCAGGCGGGGTGGCCCCGGAGGCTATGGAGCGCGCGCGCGAAGCCTTCCGGGCGGCGTCCGGCAGCGATTGGTGCTGGTGGTACGGCGACGACCACTCGTCCGAGAACGATTTCGAGTTCGATCGCCTGTTCCGGCGCTACCTGCGCGCGGTCTACGACGCGCTCGCCCTTCCCGCGCCGGAGGCCCTCTCCGAGACGCTCATCACGACACGCCATCTCGAGGTGCGGCAGAGCCGGCCGGCGGGCGAGGTCACACCCGTCATCGACGGCGAGATCACGTCCGCGGACGAGTGGGCGGCGGCGGGCCTGCACCGCGTGCCGCTCACGGGCGCCATGCATCGAGGGGGCCAGGGCGTTCGCGCCGTCCGCTTCGGCACGGACCGGCGCTGCCTGAGCGTGCTCGTGGAGCCGAGCACTGGGGTCCTGCGCGACCTCCTCGGATTGGCGGAGGTGGTGGTGAGCTTCCCCGGCCCCGAGAGCCTGCGCTATCGTGTTCGGAGGGAGGACGGCCGGACGGTGGTGACGCGCGAGGCCTGGACGGAAATGGGTTGGATCGCGGGCGCGACGCGCGCCCTGGCCGCGGTGGGATCGGTGCTGGAGCTGGCCATACCCCGGCGCGAGCTCAACCCTGGCCCCGGGCAGCGCCTGGAGCTGCGCGTCCTCGTCGTGCAGGGCGGCACCGAGCTGGAACGGCATCCGGAGACGGGCCCCATCGAGCTGGGGCTGGAGGAGGTGACGGGTGGCTGACGACATCGAGAGCACCCTGAAGGAGGGGCGGGTCTTCCCGCCCCCGGAGTCGTTCGCGCAGGCCGCCCACGTCAAGAGCCTCGGCGAATACCGAGGGCTCTACGAGGCGAGCCTCCGCGACCCGGAAGGCTTCTGGGCCCAGCAGGCGGAGACGCTGCGCTGGTCGAGGAAATGGGACCGCGTCCTGGAATGGAACCCGCCCTTCGCGAAGTGGTTCAGCGGGGGGACGCTGAACATCTCCGAGAACTGCCTGGACCGGCACGTCAGCACCTGGCGGAAGAACAAGGCGGCCATCATCTGGGAAGGAGAGCCGGGAGAGACCCGCACCCTGACCTATCAAGAGCTCCTGCGCGAGGTCGGCCGCTTCGCGAACGTGCTCAAGGCCCTCGGCGTGCACAAGGGCGATCGCGTCGGCATCTACATGCCGATGATCCCGGAGACGGCGATGGCCATGCTGGCCTGCGCCCGCATCGGGGCCACGCACACCGTGGTCTTCGGCGGCTTCAGCTCGGAAGCGGTGCGCGACCGCATGAACGACGCCGAGGCCAAGGTGATCATCACCGCGGATGGCGGCTATCGCCGCGGACAGATCGTCCCCCTCAAGGTCAACGTCGACGGCGCGCTCAAGGGCGCGAAGACCGTCCAGCACGTGGTCGTCGTCCGCCGCACGGGCGCTCCGGTGCCGTTCCAGGCCGGCCGCGACCACTGGTGGCACGAGCTGATGGCGGCCGCTTCCCCCGTCTGTCCGGCGGAGCCGCTCGACGCCGAACACCCGCTCTTCATCCTCTACACGAGCGGTACCACCGGCAAGCCCAAGGGCGTGGTGCACACCACGGGTGGCTACCTGCTGCAGGCAACGCTCACCACCAAGTACGTCTTCGACATCAAGGACGAGGACACGTACTTCTGCACCGCCGACATCGGCTGGGTGACCGGGCACAGCTACGTCGTCTACGGTCCGCTGGCCAACGGCGCCACCACCTTCATGTACGAAGGCGCCCCCAACCATCCGGAGCCGGACCGGCTGTGGGACATCGTCGAGAAGCACCGCGTCAGCATCCTCTACACCGCGCCCACGGCCATCCGCGCCTTCGTGCGCTGGGGGGACCAGTGGCCGCGCAAGCACGACCTCACCTCGCTGCGCCTCCTGGGCACGGTGGGGGAGCCCATCAACCCCGAGGCCTGGATGTGGTACCGCAGGGTGATCGGCGGGGGCCGTGGCAGACGGAGACGGGCGCGATCATGATCACGCCCCTTCCGGGGGCGATCCCCACCAAGCCCGGCTCGGGGACGCTGCCCTTCTTCGGCGTGGACGCCGAGGTCGTGGACAAGGACGGGAGGCCCGTCCCGACGGGCGCGGGCGGTTACCTGGTGATCAAGAAGCCGTGGCCCTCGATGCTGCGCACGGTCTACAAGGACCCTGACCGCTACGTCGAGCAGTACTGGAAGAAGTTCCCGGGCATCTACTTCACGGGCGACGGCGCGCGGCGCGACGCCGACGGGTACTTCTGGATCATGGGACGGGTGGACGACGTCATCAACGTCGCCGGCCATCGCCTGGGAACCATGGAGGTCGAGTCGGCTCTCGTCTCGCACGCGAAGGTGGCGGAGGCGGCGGTGGTGGGCCGGCCGGACGAGCTCAAAGGCCAGGCCCTGGTCGCCTTCGTGACCCCCAAGGGCGGCCTCAAGGCGGACGACGTCCTGCGCGGTGAGCTCAAGGATCACGTCGTCCGGGAGATCGGATCGATCGCGCGGCCGGAGGAGATCCGCTTCACCGACGCGCTGCCCAAGACGCGCAGCGGCAAGATCATGCGCCGTCTTCTCCGCGACGTCGCGGCGGGGAAGGAGACGGTCGGCGACACGACCACGCTCGAGGACTTCTCCGTGCTGGCCAAGCTGCGCGAGGAGGAGGAGTAGCGCCACTCGTAAAAAGCAGGTAAAAAGCCAACGCGCGGGTCCGACGGGCGGTCCAAGGGGATGTGGGCCCGTGTACCATGTGGCCGGGAGGAAGGATGCCGCGCCTTGGCCGCGTGTCCGATTGCGTCGTCATCCTGACCGCGAGCGCGGCCCTTTGCGGCCGCGCCCACGCGGGGGAATTGCGCGGCCGCATCCTGATCGGCGAGCGGCCCGCGCCGGGCGTCACCGTCAGCGCGATCCCGTACGAGCCTCCCGACGTCGAGGCGCGCCGCCTGGCCCGGGGGGAAGAAGCGCCCAGGCCGCTGGCCGCGGCCACCACGCGCGGAGACGGCACGTTCGCGGTCGGCCTCTCCGCCGTCCCCGGTGGCACCGTGCGTCTGCTCGCCGCCGGCGGAGGCGTCGTCCCCTCCTGGATGGGCGGAACCTACGACACCACCGAGAGCGACGACCTCGGCGAGCACATACTGGCGCGCGCGGAAGCGCTGGCCGGCCGGGTGGTCGGCGCCACCGGCGCTCCGGTGGCGGGAGCGTCGGTCACGGTGTGGTCGCGCGGCGGGCCGGCGGCAGGCGATGCCGAGGTGGCTCCCGCGGCGCGCACGGTGGTGACGGGCGCGGACGGCGTGTTCCGCTCGAGTGAAGCCGCCCCGGACGGCAATCGACTGACCGTGATCGCCCGGTCCTACGCCGCCGCCGTCGTCCCCAACGTCCGCGCCGGCGCCATGCCGCGGCCGATCACCCTCGGACTCGGCGCCATCGCTTCCGGGGTCGTCCTGCGCAGCGACCGCAAGGCTCCGGCGGCGGGGGCGCTGGTGCGGTTCGAGACGGGGGGCCTGGAGACGCCGTGGGTGGAGGCCGGCGCGGACGGACGGTTCCAGCTCATGGACCTGCCCGCCCGCGCGGGAACGCTCGTCGCCGAGGGTGGCGACGCGGGCCTGGGCGAGGTCTCCACCGGTCCGTTGCCGTCACCTGCGGGACGCGTGCTGACCGTCGTGTTGGAGCCGCCGCCCACCTTGGAGGGGCTGGCCGTCGACACGCGGACACGCGCGCCCGTGGCGCGCGTGCGCGTCACGGCGGAGGACGGCGCGCGCACGCGCACGGCCCGCACGGGGCCGGACGGCCGCTACCGGATTCGCGGGCTCCTCCCGCAGCGGCCCTACCGCTTGCGGGCGGACGAGCCGCGCTACACGCCCTACGTCCGCGACCGTGTGCTGCTCACGACGGCAGAGACTCTCCGTCTGGACCTCCCGCTCACGCTGGCGGCGACGCTCACCGGCCGCGTGACGGACGATGGGGGCAAGCCGGTGGCGGGCGCGCTCGGCCGGATCATCCCTTCCGCGCCGGGCGGGATGGCCGCGCGCCTGGGCGCCCTGCGCCAGGCGGATCGCCTCGTCTTCCGCACGGGAGCGGACGGCACCTTCAAGGCCGCGCGCCTTGCCGCCGGCGACGAGCAGAGGCTCACCATCGCGCATCAGGACTACCAGCCGAAGACCACGGGCGGACTCTCGCTGCCACCCGGATCCACGAAGACGGTCGACGTCGTGCTCCATCGCGGCCTGACCCTCGCCGGCCGCGTGCGCGACGAATCCGGCCGGCCGGTCGCGGACGCGGAGATCGAGTTGGGCAGCGGCCGGGGCTTCGGAGCGCGGGCCGCCCGCGCCCTCGGTGTAGGCGCTCTGGAAACCGCGCGCCCCAAGGCGAGCACGGGCAACGACGGGAAGTTCGAGGTGAAGGGCCTGAGCGAGGGCGACTACTCGCTGACCGTCTCCAAACCCGGATTCGCGGACCATCGGCTGGATCGCGTGCCCGTCGGCGCCGATCGCCGCGATCCGCTCGACATCACCCTGGCCGCGGGCGCGGACATCCGCGGCACCATCTCGCGGCGCGACGGGCGGAGCGCCGAGGGGTACTGGGTGCGCGCCGTCACCGCGGGCGGATCCGAGCCCGGCTTTGGCCCGTTCGCACCCGGCGCCGGCCTCCGCCCCACCGGCGCCGACGGCGCCTTTTCCATCGCCGGCCTGCGCGCGGGGGAGACCTACGACCTCGTGGTCCTCGGGCCCGATGGGACGGGGGCGCGGCGCGAAGGCGTGGCCGCGCCCTCCGAGGACGTGGACATCGTCGTCCCCGGGCCCGGCCGCATCGCCGGCCGCGTGATCGACGCGCAGACCCTGTCGCCCATCGCGGATTTCCAGGTGGACTTCGGCCCCGACCGGTCCAGCGGCCGCGGCGGCTTCGGACCCGGCGGCCGCTTCGGAGGCGGAGGGGGAGGCGGCCGGGCCATGGTCCGCGTCATCCGCGCGGTGGCCGGCGGCGGCGGCGCGGGGCCGCAAGCGATCCACAGCGAGGAGGGGGCGTTCGTCCTCGAAGACGTGCCCGCCGGCACCTGGGAGGTCGTGGCGCAGGCCAAGGGCTATCAGAGCGCGCGCGTGGGCGGGGTGTCCGTGGACGAAGGCGGCACGCGCGAAGGCGTCGAAGTGCGCCTCGTCCCCGGCAACGCGATCCGCGGCCGGGTGCTCGACGGCGCGGGCGGCGTCCCCGTCCTCGATGCCTCCGTCACCTTGCAGCGGGCGGGTGGGGGCGGCCGTGCGCTGGCGCAGCTCATGGGTGAGTCCGACGCGCGCACCGACAGCGAGGGCCGCTTCGCGATCGAGGGTCTGGCCGCGGGCTCGTACACCGTGGTCGCGCAGCATCCGGACTATGCGGATGCCACGGCGGTGGTGGACGTGAAGGAGGGCCCCGCCTCCGCCGAGCTCCGCATGCTGCCCGGGGGGACGGTCGGCGGGGTCGTGTTGTCGCCGACGAGCACGCCGCTCGCGGGGGCGGCGGTGAGCCTTTCCGCCGGAGCCGGAGGTGGCCGGGGCCGCGGCGGCGGTTTCGGGGGATTCGCGGGGGGCGACACGACCGTCACCGACGATGCCGGCCGCTTCCGCTTCCGCCATGTCACGGCCGGCCGCTACAGCGTGGCCGCATCGCTGCGCGGACACGGGACGACGCCCGCGGACGTCATCCTGCAAGTCGGGGAGTCGCGCGAGAACCTGGTGCTGTCGCTGGCCTCGGGGACACGCATCCGCGGCGTGGTCTCCGGCTTGTCCGCCGCCTCGCGCGCCAGCGTGCGGGTGTTCGCGAGCGGGCCGGACGGCTATGGGGCGGCCACCAGCGCCGCCGCCGACGGCACCTTCGAGCTGACGGGGGCTCCCGTCGGTCCCGTCGACCTGCGCGCGACGGCCGGCGATCCGACCACCGGCATGCGTTCGGCGAGCGCACAGCTCGAGATCGCGGAGGGGGAGGACGAGGCGCAGGCCCAGATCGTGTTCGAGAGCGGGTTCTCGCTGTCGGGGATGGTCACGCGCAACGGCCAACCCGTGGAGGGCGCGAACGTCTCGGCCTCACGCGGCGGAGGCGGACCGTTCACGTCGGCGCGGACCAGCGCGTCCGGCGCCTACCGGCTCGAAGGCCTCTCCGAGGGCACCTACAACGTGACGGTCAGCGCTCCCGAAGGACCCGGCGGCGCCCCCCGCTTCCAGTCGATCACGATCAACGGCGACGCCACCCTCGACCTCGTCATCCCGTTCGCGCGCCTCGCAGGCGTCGTCGTCGATGCCACGACCCACCAGCCGCTGGCGGACGTGGTCGTGCAGGCCACCGCGCACGCCGCGACCCGCGGTCCACGCGGCGCGACCACGGACAGTAACGGGCGATTCAGCCTGGAAGACCTCGAGGCCAGCCCCTACACGCTCGTCGCGCGCAAGTCCGGCTATCAGGTCGAGACGCGCGAGGCCACGCCCGTCGAGAGCGGCGGCGACGACGACCTCGTCATCGAGCTCACGCGCGGGACCGGCATCGCGATCGAGGTGCGCGACGCGTCCTTCGGGGTGCCGCTGCGCGCGGTCCAGGCGCGTGCGACGGACGGAGCGGGCGCGACGGTGTTGGCGGGAATGGTGGGGCTCGACAGCGACGGGCGAGGCGAGATCCCATCCCTGCCTCCCGGCAGCTATGGGCTGGCCGTCTATGCCGGCGGTTACGCCCCCGCCGTCCTGGCCGTGACGACGCCCGCGCCGGCCGTCCTGCTGCCGCTGACCGTCGGCGGCGGGATCGAGATCCACGCGGGGCCGGTCACGCTCGCGCACGGGAGCGCGCGCGCGCAGATCCTGCTCGGGGGCGGACAGCCCTATCCATTCGCGTTCTTCTCCCCGGAGGGCCGGCTCGCCCTGACCGCGCCCATCCGCCGCCTGGAGAACCTCGCTCCGGGCGCCTACGTCCTGCAGGTCGAGGGCGCGGAGCCGCGGCCATTCGAGGTCAGAGCTGACACGCTCACGACCGTCGCCCTGCCCTGAGCCGGTCCCACCTCACTTTGAAGAAGGCGAACCGGCGGCCGGCTTCCGGGAGAGCGAGCGGTAGTACTCCTCGACCAGGGCCTGCCAGCCCGGTGGCAGGTCCTGGGTGCCGGAGAGGAAGAGCTTCTCGCGGTCGGGACCTTCCACTTCACGGCGCATGGCGAACTCGGCGGATTTGAGGCCCTGGACGACGGAGGCGACGAGCTGGGCGAGGCCCCGCGGCTCACCGTAGACGCGCGGATCCTCGAACCGCCGCATGTCGCGCAGCGTGCTCGAGAGCCCGGCGGCGGCGCCACGCTCGCCCAGGCGGCCCTCTCCGAGCTCGCGGCCCAACGCTTCCGCCTCGCGGGCCCTCTCCCGCAGCTCGCGCTGGAGCTGTCGTGCCTCGTCCGCGCGCGGGGCGGGGCCGGGGCGTCCGCCGCTGAAGCCTGACGCCGATTGTGCGCTGCCGTCGGATGAACCCTCGCGCCCCTCCGCCGCGGCGCGCCCGGATTGCGAGCCTGACTGCTGCCCCTGCTCGCGACCGTTCTGGCGTCCGCTGTCGGCGCCCCGCTCGCGCAGGCGCTGCTCGACGGACTCGAGGCTGCGGACGAGTCCGCGCATCCGCTCGAGGGCGGCCATCCTCTTGTCTTCGCCCGACGCGCTGGCCGCGCCCGCCGCCTCGCCGAGCTTCTTCTGGAGATTCCCGATGTCCGAGCCGATCTCGGCCTCGAGCTGTCGTGCCTGCTCGGCCGCGCCCGCCTTCAGCACGCCCTTGGAATAGCGGATCTTGTCCTTGAGCTTGCGATCGCGAATGCCGTCCGCCGCTTCCTGGAGCCGGCGCGCCGCGTCCTTGTTGGTGGCGCGCGCGTCGCGGGCCATGCGGTCGAGCTGGCTCTCGAGCTCGCCGACCTGGCTGCCGAGCGTGTCCTTGCGCTCGAGCAGCCGCTCCAGGCGTCCGTTCTCGGCATTGCCGCCGGCGCCGCCGGCGCGCGCGCCCATCTCCTGCTCGGCCTCGCCCGCGATCTTCTCCTGGGCCTGGCGCATCTCCTCCGCCGTGCGCAGGGCCTGCTGGACGTCGCGATCGAGGCGGCCCGTGCGCTCGTTCTCCAGGCGCTTGCGCGCGTCGCGCAGGCGATCGAGCGCCGCCTTCGCGTCCGCCTCACCTGTGCCTTGCCCGCCCGTGCTGGAGCGGCGCATCGCGTTGGCGGCGTCCTGCAGCCGCCGCGCGGTCTCCTGCATCGCGGGGTTGGACTTCTCGCGCGCGAGACGCTCGAGGCGGCGGGCCAGCTCTTCCGTCTGCTCGGCGAGCTGGCGCTGGGAGCCGCCGCCTCCTCCGCCCATGTTGGGCGGGCCGCCGGACTGGCGGCGCATGCGCTCCGCCTCCTGCTCCTGGCGCTGGGCCAGCTCGCGCAGGCGCTCGAGGGCGGCATCCACCTGGTCGTCCGCCTGCTGCTGCTGGCCGCGCTGGACGGTCTCGTACTGGTTCTTGAGCTTGTCCAGCTCCAGCTCGAAGAGGTCGGCCAGCTCCTCCGCGTTCATGGCCGAGTTGCCCCCGCCCTCGCCTTCGCTGCCGAAGCTCACCTGGACCTCGCGGAAGGCGGCCTCCGCCCGCTGCAGGTGCTTGAGCGCGCCCTGCTCCGGTGTGAGGGCCTCCTTCGCCTTCTTCGCCTGGAGCTGCCCGCGGGCGGAGGCCATTTCCACCTGGGCCGCGCGCAGCGAGTCCGCCGTCTTGGCGAAGCCGGAGCCGGGCTCCACCACGCCGCGGTTGGCCATGCGCTGGACCAGGGTTTGCACCTGGTCGTGCAATCGGCCCTGGACGAGAGCGAGCGTGGCCAGGTCCTCGGCCGCCTGCTTGTCCGCGGCGCGCCGGTCGCGGACGATCTTGAAGGTGGCCGCGATGATCTGCCGCTGCTGATAGGACAGGGCGCCGCCGCTGTCCCCGCCGGGGGCGCCGCGAGCCCCGCGCTCCTCCGCCTGCTTGTACTCCTTGGCGAACGGCCGGACCTCCATGAAGTAGATGTCGGTCGTCGTCGTCTGATGCGCCGCGCTCTCGTCCGCCGCGCGTCCGAAGTAGGAGATGAAGTCGCCCGGCTCGAGCGACAGCTCCTCCAGGAAGAACGTGTGCCCGGCGGAGACCGACTTGCGTCCGTGGCCCTGATGCAGGACCACCGACTTCTCGGGGCCGCCGTTCACGGAGTACACGAGCTCGGCGCGGCCGACTCCGTAGTCGTCTTCCGCGCGCATCTCGGTGAAGACCTCTTCGATCGAGGTGACCTTCGCGTCGCGGCCGGGCTTGAGGAACGTGACCGTCGGGGGCTGGTCGGCCAGGACGTCGATCGTGTAGTCCGGGGAGCCCGCGGCCATCCGGCCGTCCCGGCCGGGGAACGCGACGCGGTAGAAGCCGTCCTTCTGGATCGGGAAGGTCGCCACCAGCGTGCCGTCGTCCGCGACGGTCATGGGCCGTGGGTCTTCACCTTCGACCTGCAGTCGTCCGCCCGTGACCTTCATGGTCGGCGTGACGTGCACGACGACCTCCGTGCCACGGAGCGCGGCCACGTCGCCCGTGTCCGCGACGGCTTGCGGGGGCAGCCCGGTGTAGGCGGGGAAGCGGTACTCCAGGTCCACCCGCTTCACGTACGGGATGTCCGCGACGTCGAGATGAAAGGGGGCCGAGCGCACGCCGCTGGCCTCGACGAAATAGTCCGTGGGCGCATCCAGGGCGAAGAGGACGAAGCGGAACCCGTCCAGGCCCGGCTCCGTCGTCATCGGCCAGCGCTTCCAATCGCCGGTGGGGCCCGAGCGCACGCTCAGCTCCACCGTCTCCGACTCGAAGCCCTTGAGACCTCGATCGCGTATGGGCTGGCCGCGCGCACGCTCCAGGGAGCAAGCAGCAGCGGCACCGCGTGCCGCATGAAGGCGGGACTGAGGATGGTCACGGCCATGCCGAGGGCGGCCGCCGCCGCGAGCAGGCCGGAGGCACGGCGAAGCCCCTGCCGCTCGACCTGCCGGCCGTAATCGATGGTCTGGCACTTGAAGGCCGCGTCCTCGATGAGCCGCTCGACCAGGGCGCGCGAGACCTCTCCCCGAGCGGCGCCTTCCTTGCCGCCGACCGCGACCGCGCTCAGCACCGCGGCCTGCAGGGAGGGCTCGTGCTCTTCCACGTAGAGCGCGACCCGGTCCTCGCTCACCCGGCCCCAGAGCGGAAGGACCAGGAACCGGCCCGCCAGCGCCAGCAGGGTCACGTAGGCGAAGACGCGGAAGGCGTTCACGGCCCAGGCTTCGTAGCGGAAGTGGTCCATCGCGTAGGCGGACACCGCGAAGGTGGCCAGGCCGGTGGCCAAGAGGAGCGCGATTCCACGCAGCGCGATCTTCAGCCGCCACCGCCGCCGCACGCCGTGGATGACGCGTCGCAGCTCGTCGTAGCTCGCGTGGGTCATGACTTTTTCACCAGGGCTCGGGCCCGCGACGAGAGACGATTGGACAGCACCGTCTCCGTCGCGAGCAACAGCAGCGCGGCCATCAGGAGGTACTGCCACAGGGCCTGCCGGCTCTCGTGCTCGTCGGTCGTGAGGGCCGGCTCCGCGTGCGGGGTGGCGGCGCGGCCGCGCGCACGAAGGACCGTCCCCGCCAGCTCTTCCGGGTCCATCGAGGCGAGGTCGGACTCGGCGCGGTCCACGTTGACGGCCGCCACCTGGAGGGGAGCGCTCGCCCCCGCCGCCCGCACCTCGTAGAAGCCGGGCGCAGTGAGCTCGAGACCCTTGCTGCCCGCGGGGAGCGGCGACCTTTCACCCGACGGGCCGAGCGCGATGGCGTCGCTCTTCAGGAGCGTGGGCTCACGCGAGAGATCGAGGGCCTCCCCCACGGTGTGCCACGCCGGCGACTCCGCGTGGCTGGCCGCATGGCGCACGAGCTGGTGGAGGAAAGGCAGGAAGACGGGTTGAAGGGCGAGATCGTTCCAGGCGGTGTCGATGCTGCTGGTCCACACGAGAACGTGGCCCTTGCCGATCGCCTTGTCCGCCAGCGCCACCGCGCCGTCGTCGAACCGCGAGAGCACGCCGTCCTTCGCCTCCAGCCTGCGATAGCGGAAGAAGCGCGCGGACGAGAAGTCGCCGCTGTGCGGGCCGCGGAACAGCTCGAACACGGGATGGCCGTAGTCGAGATAGGCGAGGGTCGCTCCCCAGTCCGCGGACCGATCGACGGCCGGGCCCAGCGGGCCCGGGAGCAGGCTGGCCGCCTCGCCTTGCCAGGCGGCGGGGGTGCTCTGGTCGGCCAGCACCACCAGCAGTCCACCGCCGGCCTCCAGGAACTCGCGCAGCCGCCGGACCGCGAGTCCCCTGGGCGGCGGGGCATCGTTGTGCGGCCCCGCGGGGGACCGTTCTCCAGGATCAGGACGGGCAGGTCGCCTCCGGGCGCGAGGACGAAATGGAACGCGTCATCCTGGGCGAGGGCATCCGGGGTGACGCGGACGGTCGCGCGGGCCACGGCGGGCGGAAGGGGGAAGGGCTCGAAGGTGACGGTCGCCGAGGTGTTCGGACCGAGGCTCGCCCGCTGCTGGCGCACCGTCCGGCCGTCCACGTCGAAGGTGACCTCCGCGCCCTCCACCGGACGCGGGCCCTTGTTCACCAGGCGGGCGGCGGCTTTGACGCGCTCGCGGCCCGACTCGTAGTCCCGCTCCATCTCGACGCCCGTGACCGCGAGGTTGGACGCGCCGCGATCGGACACGTCCACCCAGGTCAGCGTGGTGGACGGAGGCAACTGGACGTCGTCCGCGCCTTCCCATCCCGCCTTCTGGAAATCGGTGACGAGGACGATCTCGCGCCGCGGGAGAAGGGAGGCGTCGAGCGTTTCCTGGGCCATGCGCAGGGCGGGCGCGTAGCGCGTCACGCCGAAGCCGGGCCGCGCAGCGGCCAGCGCGGCCAGGACGGCGGCGCGGTCGGCGCTGGGCTCTCCGCTGGACTCCGGCGCGCGATCGAAGAGGACCAGGGCCACGCGATCCTGTGGTCCCGGCTCGCTCACGGCCCGTCGCGCCGCCTCGAGGGCACGTGCCCAGCGCCCGGCGTAGCCCATGCTGTAGGAGCGGTCGAGGAGCACGACGCGCACCTTGGCGCCGGCGAGGACGGTCGCGGCTCGTCCCCGTCCCCCGAAGAAAGGTCGCGCGAAGGCGAGGGCCAGCAGGACGAAGGCCAGGCAGCGCATCGCGAACAGCAGCCAATGGCGCAGGCTCTGCCGCCGCACCGACCGGTAGGGAATCCTCTGCAGGAACATGAGGGAAGGGAACGGAACCGTCTCGCTGCGCGGGCGATTGGTGAGGTGTACGAGCACGGGGATGGCGAGAAGGGCGAGGCCGGCCAGGAATGCAGGGGTGAGGAATCCC
>QHVP01000263.1:0-4270 GCA_003222295.1 Acidobacteriota bacterium
GCCGTGCCCGCCGCGACCATGGTCACTGCGTCCGCGACGACCATCCACACCGCGTCGCCCCGCGTCGCGCCCAGCGCCATCCGGATCCCGATCTCCTGCGTGCGGCTGGTGACCACGAACGACATCACGCCGTAGAGGCCGACCACCGACAGGAGCAGCGCGATCGCCGCGAACCCGCCCGAGAGCGTCGCCAGCATGCGCTCGCTCGTGAGCGACCGCGACACCTGCTCGTCCACGGTGCGCGGCAACAGCACCGGCAGCGTGGGATCGACGCGCCCCACGGCCGCGGTCACGGAAGCGAGCGCAGCCGACGGCGTCCCGCGGACCCGCGCGTAGACCGTCCCCGCCGGCAAGGCGCCTTCGAAGAACGGAAAGAAGGCCTGCTCGGTCTGCTCGCGGAGGTCCCGATACGAGAAGTCCGGGACCACGCCGACGACCTCGATCGTGACCTTCGCGTCCGGCAGGTTGCTCATCCCGATGCGATGCCCGATCGGGCTCGCGTCACCGAAGTATCGCCGCGCGAAGCGCTCGTTCACGATCGCCGAGCGCTCGCCCTTCTCGCCCACCGGCCGCACGTCGCGCTCGTCGAAGTCGCGCCCCGCCATCACCGGCGTCCCCAGGGTCGAGAAGAACCCCGCGCTGACCCAGTTGAGGTGGACGACGCGGTCCGTCACGATCCGCCTGTCCGCTTCGATCGTCATGTTGTTCTGCGCGCTTCCCCCGATGAGCAGGTTCGTGCCCGCGAGGCCAGCGCGTTCGACGTCGGGAAGGGACTGGACCTCGGCCAGCACGCGGCGCATCGCGCGACTGGCGTCGTCGGTCGAATAGCCGGCGCGCAACGGGTTGATTCCAAACGTCACGAGCTGCGCCGTCGGGAAGCCCGGGCCCTGGGCGACCAGGCGCGCCAGCGTCTGCACGAACAGGCCCGCGCCGACGAGCAGGACCAGCGTGAAGGCCATCTGTCCCACCACGAGCATCTTCCTCAGGCGCACGCCGCCCGCCCCCGGCCCGCCGGTGCGGTCCTTCAGCCACGAGATCAGCGGGACCCGGCCCGCCTGCCATGCGGGCGCGAGGCCGCACAGGACGCCGATGGCGACGCTCATCACGAGAGCGAACGCGAACACGCGGCCGTCCATGCGCGCCGAAAGGTCGGTGCCCGCGACATTCGGCGGCAGGAACGACAGCAGCGCGCGCGACACCATCGGCGCCACGAGCAGGCCGAGCGCTCCCCCACCCAGCGCGATCCACAGGCTGTCCGCGAGCAGCAGGCTCGAGATCCTCCGCCGCGAGGCGCCCAGGGCCAGGCGCGTCCGGATCTCGCGGCCGCGCGCGGCGCCGCGGGCGAGGAGCAGGCTGGCCACGTTGAGCGAAGCCAGCAGGAGCAGCAGCAGCGTCCCCGCCATCAGCACCTGGAGCGGCCGGTCCAGCCGGCGGCGGAGCATCGAATGGCCCTGGGAGGCGGGCGTCACCGCGAGCGTCGAGGCGAGGAACTGCGCGCGCTGCTCCGCGGTCACGCGCGGGAAGCCCTCGCGCCGCGTATCCTCGTCGAGCATCGACTTGAACCAGGGCTGGAGTCCCGACTGCGCCTCCTCCGCGGTGAGGCCGGGCCGGAGCCGGCCGAACACGTGCATCCATCGCGCGCGGCGGTCGAGCAGCTCGTCCCACTCCGGCGTGGCCTGCCGCTTCATCGCCGCCGGGATCCACAGCGCCGGGACCTCGCCGATGTCGACGCCGCGGAAGCTCGCGCTGGCGACGCCGACCACCGTCATGGGGAAGTTGTTGACCAGCACCTTGCGGCCGACGACGTCCGGCGCGCCGCCCAGCGCCTGGAGCCAATACGCGTGCGAAAGCACGACCACCGGATGCGCGCCCGGCTGGGCGTCGTCGTCTTCTTGTATGAGGCGCCCCCGCGCCGGGCTCACCCCGAGCACCGGGAAGTACGAGCCCGAGACGATCTCCGCCCCGACCGGCTCCGGCCTCTCGCCGGCCGCGGTCGCGAGGTTCACGGTCGTCGAGGCGCGGCAGCAGACGCCGTCGAAGAACCGGCCCTGCTGCTGCAGGTCGCGGCAGATCGGATACGACATCAGGTTGTAGCTGCCGTGGATGTCCGCGAGCGCGTTGCCCTTCCAGTCGATGAGGACCAGGCGCTCGGGTTCTCTCACGGGCAGGAGGCGGAAGAGGACCTGGTCCAGGAGCGAGAAGATGGCCGCGCTGGCGCCGATGCCGATGGCCAGCGACGCGATGGCGGTGACGGTGAACCCCGGGCTGCGGGCGAGGCTGCGCGCGGCGTAGCGCGCGTCGCGCAGGGCGTCGTCGAGCCAGCGCCAGGTCCAGGTGTCGCGGACGTCTTCCTGGACCTGGTCGTAGCCGCCCAGCTCGATGGCGGCCTGCCGTCTCGCGTCTTCTTCCCTGAGGCCGGCCTTCACGAGGTCCTGGACGCGCCGGTCGAGGTGATAGCGCAGCTCGCGGTCCAGCTCCCGCTCCATTCGCTTGCGGCGCCAGCCGAGGAGGTTGAGGACCTTTCGCATGGCGAGATCACTCCCCCTGATCGAAGATCAGGCGGACGGCGGCGGTCAGCCGATCCCAGCTCTCCTTCTCCCGGGCGAGCTGCTGGCGGCCCGTGCGCGTCAGGGAGTAGAACTTGGCTTCACGCCCGGTCTCGGACTCGCGCCACTCCGATCGCAGCCACGTCTTCTGTTCGAGCCGATGCAAGGCGGGATAGAGCGAGCCCTGGCCGACCTGCACGACCTGCCGGGAGATCTGCTCGATCCGCTGCGCGATCGCGTACCCGTGCGCCGGCTCGAGGGACAGGATCTGCAGGATCAGCATGTCCAGAGTGCCCTGCGGGATCGGGAAGCGTTCGGGCGGCATCGATGCATCGACCTTCGACATATAAGCATGGGACATGGGGCGGGGTCTCGTCAACTGGGATCAGGGGATCTGCATGAGGTGGAGCGGACCGAAGGCGGCATCTTGACGTCTCGATGACCGTGCAGCTCTCGCGAAAGCGCGACCGACTGTGTCGCCCACGTCGAAGCGCCCCTGATCTCCCGCGCCCTGCCGGCTTCCGCGGCCGCGGTGCTCGTGAGATCAGTCGTCGTCTCCCGGCAGCACGAACCGTTCGCCCGGCTCGAGGTCGCGGGAGCGCACGAAGCCGATGTGCCTCCGGCTCGCATCCGTCCGCAAGACCCAGGCGATGCTCTCCATCTCGTAGAGACTCGGGTGATTGCGGTGGACATACTTGGTGCAATGGGTGACCGGGAACGTGATGCGGCCATGGCCGTCCGCCAGTTGGGAGCACTCGACGATTTCTTCGCGGAGACTGCGGCCCTTGATGACCGTCGCGTACCGGCACATGGTGCAGAGGGACGGCTCGCCACTCGCGACGCTGCCTCCTCGAACCTTGATGTGCATGCGGTGATTCCTCCTCAGTTGGTGCGTATCAAGCGACACCTCCTTTCGATGCGCCGCCTTCCCACGGCTTCAGCCCTCGTCATCGACGGCGGCCCGCCAGGTCTCGCGCCCGACGAGCGCGGCCACCCGCGCCAGACCCATGGTCGTGAGGAGGAACATCAGCAGCTTCTGTTCTCCCGGAATGTGACCGTCGACCAGCTCCAACTTCCGCGGCACTGAGGCCAGAAACTCCTCTGTCGTGGCCGGCCTGCCCATCGCCTCCGGAACGAGCCCCGTCACCGCCGACAGGCCCGGCCCGAGGGTCTCCGGCGGGTCCAGCCTGACGCGGCGAATCCACACGACGCGCCCGGCGCGGAAGCGCACGGCGTATTCGATCGCCTCCGCGGCGCTCTCGTCCTCCTCGAAGATCCGAATGTCCCCCTCGATCGGCCATTCCACGTCGCGGACCGGAGCATGTTCGCGGGGTCGGACTGGGTGTGCCGGAAGAGACGCCCATCTCGAGTGATGACGAACCGGTCGCTACCGACGCCACCGAAGTCGCCCGTGACGAACTCGCGGTCCTGATCGGGCGGATCCGGCAGCGGGTAGTCGCACACGACGCGGTCCAGCGTTCTCACCGGCTCCCTCCCGTCCGACGCACCCGCTGCAACTCTTCGCGTACCACGCGGCGCAGCAGGTCCGCGAGCCCTTCATCGCGCCCATCGACGTGGCGGCGCAGCACATCATTGATGAGCGTCTGATAATTCCCTCCCCCGGCCACGTTCACCCGCTGCCGGAACCAGTCGAGAACGTCGGTGTCGATCCGGATCGTGATGCGGGTTTTTCCCGACGGCACCGGGACCACGGCGCCGCGGCG
>QHVP01000263.1:4610-8808 GCA_003222295.1 Acidobacteriota bacterium
GAAGTCGTAGCTCTCCTTCCGTCGCTTCATGGATCCTCCTCGAGGTACTGCCGCCGCTCGCTGGCGGTGGCGCGGCGGGCGGAGAAGATGCGGATCCGGTCTCCCCTCCCCGTATACGCGACGACCAGGATCCGGCCCCGCGTGTCCCTCCCCAACGTGACCCACCGCTGCTCGTCCACGGCGGTGAGGTCGTCCCGCATCGTGATCGCGCGCTCGTCCTCGAACATCGCCACCGCGTCCGCGAAGTCCACCCCGTGCTGGCGGATGTTGCCGCGGCCCTTCTGCGGATCCCATTCGAATCCCGCGAACAAATCCATTGTATGTACACTCGTACACCGATAGCAAGGGGTTGGCCACGGGCGTGAGGATTGGTGGGCGGCCAAATGAATCATCGCGCACGAACCCGCCTCCGAAGGTCCGCGCCCTGGAGTAAAGTGCGGCCGCCGTGACTCCCGACCTCGTCGTTCTCGGCAACCTGCTCGTGGACGACATGGTCTTCCCCGACGGGCGCACGCGGATGGCGGAGCCGGGTGGCGCGACCCTCTACGCCGCCCTGGGCGCGAGCCTGTGGGGACTACCCGCGGGCGTGGCCAGCGTGCGCGGCGACGACTATCAGGAGAGGAGGAAGACCATGATCAGGAAGCGCGCATCCGGTATTTTCGTTCCGGAACGAAAACGCGTCAGGGCTGACACGCTCAGGGTTGGTGCCGCGCGGCCCGGCGGGCGATCACGCCGACACACGCCAGGCTGAGCACGCACACGCCGGTCAGGTACACAGTGATCGGCACGCTCGACCGCCAGCTCCCATAGAGCGCGGCCGCGACGGTGGGCGCGATCCCCCCGCCGAGGATGGCCCCGATCTGGTATCCGAGCGAAGCGCCGCTATAGCGCACGCCGGCCGGGAACATCTCGGAGAGCAGCGCCGCCAGTGGTCCATACGTGATGCCGAGGCAGACGGCGGCGACGGCCAGCGCGGCGAGGATCAGCGTGGGGCTCCGGCTGTCCACGAGCGGGAACAACCCGAGGGCGACCACGGTGAGCCCGACGGATCCGGCGAAGAGGACCCGCCCCCGGCCGTGCCGGTCCGACAGCGCGGAGGCCCACGGAATGACGGCCAGCCACACGGCGGCCGCGATCAGCGTGCAGGTCAGGATCAGGCTCCGCCCCAGCCCGAGCACGGCCGTGCAATACGACACCAGGTAGGCCATCACGATGTAGCCGAGCGTGTTGTTGGCGATGAACGCGCCCGCGGCCAGGAGCACCTCCGCGAGGTTCCTTCTCATCACGGCGACGAGGGGCATCCGCTCGCGCTGGCCGGCCTGCTTGAGCCGCTCGAAGTCGGGGCTCTCGGCCACCTGGAACCGGATCACGAGGCCGATGACCACCATGACGGCGCTGGCCAGGAACGGGACCCGCCATCCCCAGGCCAGGAACGCGTCACGGCCGACCGCGCTGGACACGGCCAGGAAGACGAGGTTGGCCAGGATCAGGCCCCCGGGCACGCCCATCTGCGGGAAGCTTCCGTAGAAGCCCTTCCGGTGCGGGGGCGCGTGCTCGACGGCCAGGAGCACCGCTCCTCCCCACTCGCCGCCGACGCCGATGCCCTGCAGGAAGCGCAGGGCCACGAGGAGCGTCGGGGCCAGCACGCCGGCGGTCGCGTAGGTCGGCAGCAGGCCGATGCCAGTCGTGGCCACGCCGATGGTGAGCAGCGAGACGACCAGCATCGACTTGCGGCCGAGGCGGTCGCCGAAGTGGCCCATCACGACCGCGCCCAGCGGCCGGGCCAGGAAGCCGACCGAGAAGGTCGCGAAGGAGGCCATGGTGGCGGCGGCGGCGGAGAACTTCGGGAAGAACAAGGGACCGAACACGATGGCGGCGGCGGTGCCGTAGATGAAGTAGTCGTACCACTCGACCGCGGTGCCGATGAAGCTGGCCATCGCGATCCGGAGCGGCCGGACCGGCCGCGGAGGGGGCGCGGGGACGACGGCCGGCTGGGCGGACATGGTGGCGCGCAGCCTAGACGAACCGAGGGATGCCTGGCAAGGCCGACTGCGCTATCGTCCCCGTCTCATGGCGGCACCAGAAGCGGCGGCCGGCTCGGTGGTGGTGCTCGGCAACGGACCCGTCGGACAGACGGCCGCGCTCCTGCTGGCGCGTTGGGGTGTGGGCGTCGTCCTCCTCGATGCCCGCCCGGGCCGGGACGCGATCGGATCCAAGGCGATCTGCCAGCAGCGGGACGTGCTCGACGTATGGGAGGCGGTGGGCGCCGGCCGCCGCATCGCCGACGAGGGTCTCACGTGGACGACGGCGCGCACGTTCTACCGGGACCGCGAGCTCTTCGCCTACACGCTGCCCGGCGAGCGCGGCGGGTCGTGCTTCCCGCCCTTCGTCAACATCTCGCAGGCGCGCGCGGAGCAGATCCTCGACGAGGCCATCGCCAGGGAGCCGCGGATCGACGTCCGGTGGCAGCACCGGATCGTCGGCCTGAGGCAGGACCCGCGGCGCGTGGTCGTCTCGTGCGAAACGCCGCGGGGGATGGTCGAGATCGAGGCCGCGTACGCCCTGGCCTGCACGGGCGCGCGCGCCGACGACGTCCGGGAGATGCTCGGCGTCGGCTTCGACGGGCACTCCTTCGACGACCGCTTCCTCATCTGCGACATCCGGGCCGACCTGCCCGGCTGGGGCCGAGAGCGCCGGTTCTACTTCGATCCCGCCTGGAATCCCGGCCGCCAGGTCCTCATCCATCTCTGCCCCGATTCGACGTTCCGCATCGACTGGCAGGTCCCCGGCGACTACGACCTCGCGGCGGAGGAGGCCAGCGGCGCCCTCGCCTCGCGCATCCGCGCCGTCGTCGGCGAGCGCCCGTACGAGATCGTGTGGCGGTCCGTGTACCGCATCCACTCGCGTGTCGTCGACCGCATGCGCGTCGGTCGCGTGCTGCTGGCGGGCGATTGCGCCCACCTGATGTCGCCCTTCGGCGCGCGCGGGCTCAACTCCGGCGTGGCCGACGCGGAGAACGCGGCCTGGAAGCTGGCCTACGTGCGGCAGGGGTGGGCCGGCGACGGGCTGCTGGAGAGCTACCACCAGGAGCGCCACGCCGCCGCCCTCGAGAACCTCGAGGTCACGACGGCGACCATGCAGTTCCTGGTGCCTCGAGATGAGGCGCAGCGGCGGCGCCGCGTCGACGTCCTCACCCGCGCGGTGTCCGACCCGACGGCCCGGGGCGAGGTCGATTCCGGCCGCTTCGCCGAGCCGTTCTGGTACGTGGACTCGCCCCTGACCACTCCGGACCCCTCCCGGCCGTTCGCGGGACGGCCCGAGCGCGGCACCACGCCGCGCCCGGGGCCGGGAATCCTCGTCCCCGACGCGCCCATCGCGCTCGCGGACTCGAGCCATCGGCGGCTGCGTGAGATCGCGCGCGACGGCTTCCTGCTCCTGGCCGCGTCCGGCGTGGATGGCGCCGTGACGGGGGCGGCCGCGGAGAGCGCACGCGGGCCCGTCCGCGTTTTGCCGCTGGAAAAGGTCGGGATGTCGGGCGCGCTGGCCAATGCGCTCGCTTCACGGCCGGGCGAGGTCTGGGTCATCCGGCCGGACGCTCACGTCGCGGCGGTGCTCACGTCGCCAGGTGGCGCGGACGTGGCGGCCGCCCTGCGCCGCGCACGCGGATTCCCCGCGTCCCCGTAGGACGTGGTCGTCAGTGTCGGTGTGCATGCGGCCGGGCTTTATGTGCGGAATCGACCGCTGGTGTTTTGAACGTGAGACCCGTTCGCTACAGACCCACGTGCGCGGCCAACCGCTTCAGGTATTCGGGAATGTCCCGCACCGCGGACTGTAGCGCCTCATGCACGCGCGCGGGGTCGATCGCCTCGTACTCGTGGGTAATGCGGTTGCGCAGTCCCGCGCAGGCCGCGATGCGCTTCGCGAACGCCTGATCGAGCATTCCGATCGTGGCGAGCGCGGTGAACGACTGGTAGTAGTCCGGGGGCGGGGCCTGGCCGGATTCGGTCAGGACGTGATAGTTGATGTCGATCATGCGGCCGATGATTCGCTCCAGATAGCGCTCGGCCAGGACTTCGTCCGTAGCGCTGGCCAGATACTCGGCAACGGGCTTGGCCGCGAGCGCGCCGAGGGCACGCAGGTCCTCCGTGATGAGGAGGACCTTTCGCGTGACGAGCTCCTTGTCGATCACGCGCCGCTG
>QHVP01000265.1 GCA_003222295.1 Acidobacteriota bacterium
GGAGATGCGTGCGCGCCTTGCGCAGCGTGCGGCCGCGGCCGCGGCAACGGTGCACGCCCTGCACGGAGGCCACCCACTCGCCCTTCCTGCTGCGCCGGTAGACGACGCGATGTTCCGCCACACGCTGATCCTAACCCGCCGTCCGCCGCGTGCTAGGCTCGCGGGCGGAGGAGACGATGAAAGCCTCGACACGCGCGCGCGCCGTCCGCGCCGCCATCACTCTCGCGCTGCTCACCGCGGCCTGCCGCGCCCGCGCCGCTGCTCCGGGCGGACCACCAGACGTGAGGGGACTGAAGGTCCCCGCGGGCTTCCACATCTCGGTGTTCTCGTCCGCCGTGCCCGGCGCACGGTCGATGACCCTGGGCGACAAGGGTACCCTGTTCGTCGGCACGCAGCAGGGCGCCGTGTACGCGGTGGTGGACAGAAACCGCGACGGCGTGGCGGACAAGGTCTACACCATCGCGAACGGCCTGGACATGCCCAACGGCGTGGCCTTCCGCCAGGGCGCGCTCTACGTGGCGGAAGTGAGCCGGGTCCGGCGCTACGACGCGATCGAGGACCATCTGGAGGCGCCGCCCGCACCCGTCACCGTCATCGATGGCCTCCCCGCCGAGCACCATCACGGGTGGAAATTCATCGCGTTCGGTCCGGATGACCTCCTCTACGTCCCCGTGGGCGCGCCGTGCAACGTCTGCGAGTCGTCCGATCCCCGCTTCGCGAGCGTCCTCCGCTTCCGCCCGGACGGCACGCCCGTGGACACGATGGCGCGCGGGGTGCGCAACACGGTCGGTTTCGACTGGGAGCCGGGCACCGGCACGCTCTGGTTCACCGACAACGGCCGCGACCTGCTGGGAGACGACGTGCCTCCGGACGAGCTCAATCGCGCGACGGTGGCCGGCCGCCATTACGGGTTCCCCGCCTGCCACGGGGGCACCATCCCCGACCCCGTCTTCGCCAAGGGCCGCGACTGCCGGATGTTCGAGCCGCCCGCGATCGCCCTCGGGCCGCACGTGGCCGCGATCGGTATGCGCTTCTATCGCGGTGCCATGTTCCCTCCGGAGTATCGTGGCCAGGTCTTCATCGCCGAGCACGGCTCGTGGAACCGCAGCCGCAAGATCGGCTATCGCGTCTCGCTCGTCCGGGTCAAGGACGGACAGGCCGTCTCCTATGAGCCTTTCGCCGAAGGGTGGCTGCAGGGCGAGCAGGCGTGGGGCCGCCCGGCCGACGTCCAGGAGCTCCCGGACGGCTCGCTCCTCGTCTCCGACGACAGGTCGGGCGCGATCTACCGGATCACCTATGCGCGGCCGTCCTGAGACTCGTGCCCTTCCACGTCGTCTGGGAGCTGCGCGTGCGGAATGGCGGTGAGGCCGGGTTCCAGTGCGCGGCCCTGACCGAAGACGAGCGCTGCCTCGGCGAGTTCGAGCCCGCCTGAGCGGCGACCCGGCCGCGGGTCAGTCGCGCGCTTGCGGCATCACGACCCACAGGACCAGGTAGACGAGGATCCCCGGGAACGCCGCCGAGATCACGGACACGACGACGTAGAGGACGCGGACGAGCGTGGGATCCCAGCCCAGCCAGTTCGCGAGACCGCCGCAGACGCCGGCGATCATGCGGTTGGTTCTCGATCGGGCTAGAGGCACTTTCTCACCAGACCCGACAGGCGTTCTCGCGGACCATGGGCGCGCCCTTGGCGCAGGAGAACGCCTCCTTGAACTCGGGCATGTTGGACACGACGCCGTTGGCGCGATAGCGGCCCGGCGAGTGCGGATCCACCTGTGCCCGCAGCTTCGCGCTCTCCTCCGTCTCGTTCTGGCACCAGACCTGGCCCCAGCCCAGGAAGAGCCGCTGCTCGGCGGTGAAGCCGTCCTTCAAGGGTACGCTCTGTCCCTTGAGCGTCTCCTCCAGCGCCATGTGTGCGATGCGCAGGCCGCCGTTGTCCGCGGTGTTCTCTCCCAGCGTGAGGCGGCCGCTCAGGTGGACGCCCCCCGCCACCGTGTATTCGGAGTACTGGTCCGCGATGCAGGAGGCGCGCTTCTCGAACTCCTTCCCGTCCTGCTCGGTCCACCAGTCGGTCAGGTTGCCGTCGGGCCCGAACTTGCGTCCCTGGTCGTCGAAGCCGTGCGTGAGCTCGTGGCCGATCACGGCCCCGATGCCGCCGAAGTTCACGGCGTCGTCCATCGTCCGCTCGAAGAAGGGCGGCTGCAGGATGCCCGCCGGGAAGTTGATGTTGTTCTCCAGCGGGTTGTAGTACGCATTGACCGTGGGCGGCGTCATGCCCCACTCCTTCGGGTCGACCGGCTTGCCGATCTTGGCGAGGTCGCGCGCCTGCTCGAACTGGCTCGCCCGCTCGGCGTTGCCGATGGCGTCTCCGCGCACGACCTCGAGCCTCGAGTAGTCGCGCCACTTCTCCGGATAGCCGATCTTGTTCGCGATGGCGGCCAGCTTGACCTGAGCCCGTTGCTTGGTCGTGTCCGTCATCCAGGGCAGGTTCCTGATGTCCTCTTTCAGCGCGCCCTCGAGGGCGGCCACCATCCTGGCCGTGCGCTCCTTGCCTTCCGTACCGAACGTCTTCTCCACGTAACGCTGGCCGAGCGCGTCTCCGAGCTGGTCGTCCGTCAGGTCCACGCAGCGCTTCCAGCGCGGCCGCAGCTCCTTGGCCCCGGTGAGCGTCTTGCCGTAGAAATCGAAGTTCGCGTTGACGAATGCGGCGGGGAGCAGCGGGGCCGCGTCGTGGACCGCGTGCCAGCGCAGGTAGGTCTTCCAGTCGTCCAGGCTCTTCTGGCTCAAGGCCTCGTTCGCGCCCTTGAAGAAGTCCGGCCAGGCCACGTTGAGCTCGGAGAAGGGCGGCGCGCCGGCGGCCGCGAAGTACGCGTTCCAGTCGAGGCCCGGGGCCAGGGCCGCCAGCTCCTCCTTCTTCAGCTTGTGGTAGACGTTGGCGGGATCGCGGCGCTTCACGCGCTCGAGCGCGGCCCTGGCCAGCACGGTCTCGATGTCGAGGACGACCTGGGCTTCCCGGGCCGCGGCGTCAGGTGCGTCGCCGAGCAGTTCGAACATCTTCTGCACGTGACCGGGATATTGCTTGCGGACGCTGGCAAACCGCTCCTCGTCCTTGAGGTAGTAGTCGCGATCCGGAAGGGCGAGGCCGCCCTGGTCCACGGCCGCGATGTGGACCTTCGCGTTCTTGAAGTCGGGCTGGGCTCCGAACCTGAACAACGCGGACGTTCCCGCGTTGTGGAGGTGAGCCAGCGCGCCCGCGAGCTCCGCCTTCGTCTTGATGGCGGCGATGCGGTCGAGCTGCGGCTTGAGAGCGGCGACGCCTTTCTTCTCGATGACCGCCTCGTCCATGCAGGTCGCGTAGTAGTCACCGATTTTCTGATCGATCACGTTGCGCTTGGGGTCGGGCTTGGACACGCCGTCCAGGATGGTCCGCAGCGTCGTCTGGTTCCGCTCCGTCAGCTCGTCGAAGCGCCCGTAGCGGGGACGGTCCGGCGGCACCGGGTTGTTCTTGATCCAGCCCCCGCACGCGAACTGGTAGAAGTCGTCGCAGGGCGCGACGGAGCGGTCGAGGGCGGCGGCGTCGAACCCGGGCACTGCGCGCGGCTTGTTGACGTCGGTCGGGTCCGGCGGCAGGGGGGCCGGGGTCGGCTGCGCCTGCGCGAGCGCGGACAACGGCGCGAGGACCACGGCGACGAGAATGACGACCAGGAAGTGGCGCATCGATGTCATCTCCAGTGTCTTCAGGACGAGCGGTGGGTCAGGGAATGGGCCGGGGCCTCCCCCGCTTCCGCGGAGCGAACGGGAGACGGCGGGCCGAGGAGCAGTCGCGCGTGGCGCTGGTAGGTGAAGTACGCGAGCGCCCAGTCGAGCATCACGACGATGCGATTGCGGAACCCGATGAGGAAGAAGATGTGGATCCCCAGCCAGGCCAGCCAGGCGGGGGCGCCCCAGAGCCGGAAGCGGCCGATCACGGCCACGGCGGCCTTCCGGCCAATGGTGGCCAGCGAGCCCTTGTCGACGTAGTGGAACGCGGAATGGGGCTGCCCTTCCAGCGTGCGGATGATGTTGAGCGCGGCCTGACGGCCCATCTGGTTGGCGGCGGGGGCGACGCCGGGCACGGGCCGGCCGTCCTGCTCGACGAGGGCGAGGTCGCCCGTGACGAACACCTCCTTGTGCCCGGGCACGGTGAGGTCGGTCCCGACCTTGACCCGCCCCGCACGATCCACGGGCAGGCCCAGGCTGCGGCCGATCGGCGAAGCGGCCACGCCGGCGGCCCATACCAGGGTGCGGGCCGCGATCCTCTCCTCCCCCAGCCATACCCCCCTCGCGTCCACGCCGGTCACCATCTTCCTGGTGAACACCACGACGCCGAGCCTCTCGAGCTGCCGCTGCGCCTTTTCCGAGAGGTCGGCCGGATAGGGCGGCAGCACGCGGTCCGTGCCTTCGACCAGGATGATGCGCGCCCGCGCGGGGTCGATGCGCCGGAACTCTCCGCGCAAGGTGTGGCGGGCGATCTCCGCCAGCGTGCCCGCCATCTCCACGCCGGTCGGGCCGGCGCCGATGACGACGAAGGTCAGCCACTCGGCGCGCCGCGCCTCGTCCGTCTCGCGCTCGGCCTCCTCGAACGCCAGGAGCACGCGGCGGCGAATATCGATCGCGTCGTTCAACGTCTTGAGGCCGGGGGCATGACGGCTCCACTCCTCGTGGCCGAAATAGGAGTGGGTGGCGCCCGCGGCCAGGACGAGGAAGTCGTACGGCAGCTCCCCGTCGCCGAGGATCAGGCGCTGGCGGCGAAGGTCGACTCCGGTGGCGTCGGCCAGGAGGACGGTCGCGTTGCGCTGCCGGCGCAGGATGTGGCGCAGGGGCGAGGCGATGTTCGTCGAGGAGAGGCCGGCGGTGGCGACCTGGTACAGGAGCGGCTGGAAGACGTGATGGTTGTGGCGGTCGACGAGCGTGATCTGGACGGGCGCGCGCCGCAGCGTGCGCGCCGCGGAAAGGCCGGCGAAACCCCCGCCGACGATGACGACGCGCGGAGCCGAGGACGCCCTGGAATCCATCGATTTCAAGAAGGGAGGCTGAGACGATTCTAGTCCGGCCGCTCGTGTCCGGGGACGCGGGGGCGCATTCGTGAACGACGCTCCTCCTTTCGTCCGGTTCGGCCTGGCCCACGCGGCCGTCCTCGCGGCCACGGCCGCGGCGGCCGTGGGGCTGGCCCTGCTCGTCCGGCGGCGGCCGCGCCTCGCCCCCATCGTGCGCCTCGGCCTGATCCTCGCCCTGATCGGCTTCACGATCGCATATCTCCGGGCGGTCGCGGGCGAGGGCCGGATCTCGGTCTGGGACGTGGTGCCGCTGCATCTTTGCGATTTCCTCATCCTCGTCGCCGCGTTCGCCCTCGCCACCCTGGAGCCCACCGCCTGCGAGCTGCTCTACTTCTGGGGGGGCACGGGGACGCTCCTCGCCACCCTCACGCCCGATCTGCGCGAGGACTGGCCGGATTGGCGCTTCGTCGTGTATTTCGGCCTGCACGTGACCGTGGTCGTGGCCGCCGCGGTCGTCGTCTTCGGCCTCGGACGCCGTCCGCGCCCGGGCGCCGCCGGGCGCGTACTCCTCCTCACGAACGCGTACGCGGCCGTGGTCGGGGTCGTGGACGGCCTCTGGGGAATGAACTTCCTGTACCTGCGGGAGAAGCCATGGGCCCCGACGCTGCTCGATTGGCTGGGCCCCTGGCCCGTGTACATCCTCGCCGTGGAGGCGCTGGCGCTCGTCCTGTTCCTGCTGCTCGCCCTCCCTTTCGATCCGGCCTTGCGTCATCGCTTGCGAACGCGCCTTCGCGTTGATTAGATTCACGGATGCTTCGCTTCTGGCGCAGGAACGCCCCCGGCGACGCCGCCGCGTCCGGCGACGCCGTCATCCTCTCATCCGCCGTGCCCCGTTGGCGCGTCTTCGCCTGCGCCTTGCTCATGATCGTCAACGCCGCCGTGTCCGGCCTGCTGCTGCTGCAGCACTATCGGGTGGGCGCGGCCGTGGCCGCCGTCGGCCAGGTCTGCGGCGAGGGCGCGCAGAGCGGATGCGAGACCGTCGCGCAGAGCCGGTACGCCGAGGTGCGGGGTGTCCCCGTCGCGGCCTTCGGCCTGGCCTTCTCGGCATCCCTGGCCGTGCTGCTGCTCCTGGCCGCGGTGGCGGGAGCGGAGGCGCGCACCGCGGCGGCCCTGCTCGCCTTCGTGGCCCTCCTGCTCGCCCTCGCCATCGACGTCGTCCTGCTCGGCGTTCAGCTCTTCGCCATCCGCGCGTTCTGCCGGCTGTGCCTGCTGACCTACGCGATCAATGCGCTCGCCGTCGTGCTGGTGCGGCCCATCCACCGTCGCTTCGTCGCCGTCCGCGAGGGACTGGGCCTCCCGGCCGGGCGCGCCGCCTTCGGGGGCTGGGCCGTGGCCACGGTCGCGATCCTGGCCGCCGTCCTTGCCGGAAGCCTGGCCCTGCGCTATCGCGAGCGGCTCCACTCGACGTCGATCCTGGGCCTGCCCGCGGCCGGGACGCCGGCGCCCCTCCCCCCCGCGGGCACGCCGGCGGCGGCCGGCAGCGACGCCCAGCGTTATCAGGAGGAAGCGCGCGCGGCCCAGGAGCAGGCCCGCCGCCTGCAGGACATCCTCGACGACGGGGCGAAGCTCGACGAGTACCTGACGCAGAAGGCCCGCCGCGATTTCGAGCAGGGGGCGGTGCGGACCTTCAACCTCAAGGGCGTTCCGTTCAAGGGGCCGGCGGAGGCGCCCATCCGCGTCGTCGAGTTCTCCGATTTCCTGTGCCCCTTCTGCCGCCAGATCGCCAGCGCGTTCGCGGGCTACATCCCGCAGTCCGCGAACCGCGTGGTCGTGTACTTCAAGAACTACCCGCTCGACTCCGCCTGCAACTCCTCGCTCAAGCAGCCCGTCCATTCCGGCGCCTGCAACGTGGCCCTGGGCGCGATCTGCGCGAACGAGCAGGGAAAGTTCTGGCCGTATCACCCCCAGGTGAGCGACGTCGTGTCCATGGCGCGCGAAGCGGGCCTGGATGCCGGGGCGCTCGAGGCCTGCGTGAACAACCCGGCGACGCGCCAGAAGCTGGGCACCGAGATCGCCGAAGGGATCCAGGCCCAGGTCCAGGGCACGCCGACGCTCTTCATCAACGGCAAGAAGCTGCCGCGCCTGAACGATTTCGTCCAGACCGTCGATCGCGAAGCGACGAAGATGGGCCTGCCGCCCCTGTCTCCTCCCGCTGGCGCCGCCGTGCCGTCGCACTGACGATGGAGCCGTCGCCGCGCGGACGGCTCGATTCGATCAACGTCTCTCGCGGGGGCGTGCCCAAACACGAACCCCGAAGCCGCCGGATAATAACCACGTGCTCGATCGGTTCTCCGTCGCCCGTGCCCTGCGCGAAATCGCATCCCTGATGGAGGTCGAGGGCGCGAACCCGTTCAAGGTGCGCGCCTACGAGCGGGGGGCGCGCGCGCTGGAGGGGATGCCCGAGGACCTGGGGACGCTCGTCCGCGAGAGCCGCCTCACCTCCGTTCCCGGCATCGGCACCGCGCTGGCCTCGACGATCGCGGAGCTCTTCCAGACCGGTCGCAGCCCCCAGCTCGACCGCTTGCGGGAGCGATTGCCTCCCGGCGTCGTCGAGCTGAGCCAGGTGCTCAGCCTCTCGAAGATCGGCTCCCTGCATCGCGCGCTCGGCATCACCAGCCTGGCCGAGCTGGAGACGGCCGCGCGCGCCGGCCGCCTCCGCGACGTGAAGGGATTCGGGGACAAGACCGAGCAGAAGGTCCTGGCCGACATCGAGGCGCTGCGCACGCGGGGCACCGAGACCCTCCTCCACGAGGCCACGCGTGAGGGCGACGCGCTGCTCGCCCACCTGCGGGCGTCGGCCGCGGTCGCGCGCGCCGAGATCGCGGGCGCGCTGCGGCGGCGGCGGGAGACGATCGACCGCCTGGTCGCGGTCGCCTCGTCCGGCAAGGCCAAGGACGCCCTCGACCATGCCGCGCGCTATCCGGCGGCAGTGACCGTCCTCGAGCGCGACGACACGCGCGTCCTGATGCGCCTTCCGGACGGCCTCAACGCCGAGGTGCACGCGCACTCCGCCGCGCGCTTCGCCACGGCCTGGCACCGGCTCACGGGGTCGGAAGGACATCTGGCCAAGCTCGCGATCGTGGCCGGCGCCCGCGGCCTGAAGCTGGAGGAGAACGGGCTGACCAGAGCGGGGCGCCGCGCGTCCGTGAAGGAGGAGGCGGACCTGTACCGCGAGCTGGGGCTTCCGTTCATCGAGCCCGAGCTGCGCGAGGATGAGGGGGAGGTCGAGGCGGCCGTGACCGGCGTCCTCCCGACGGAGCTCGTGCGCGTGGAGGACGTCCAGGGCCTGGTGCATTGCCACACGCACTATTCGGACGGCAAGAACAGCGTCGAGGAGATGGCCCGCGGGGCGGACGCGCTGGGCATGAAGTACATGACCATCACCGACCACTCGCCCACCGCGCACTACGCGGGCGGCCTGCCCCTCGATCGCCTGAAGAGGCAATGGGAGGACATCGCGCGGGCGCAGGAGAGAGTGAAGGTGCGGCTCCTCCGCGGCACCGAGTCGGACATCCTGGCCGACGGGTCGCTCGACTACCCCGACGAGGTCCTCGGCCAGCTCGACGTGATCGTGGCCAGCGTGCACAACCGCCACAAGATGGACACGGACCAGATGACGCGGCGCATCGTGGCCGCCATGCGCCGGCCCCAGTTCAAGATCTGGGGCCACGCCCTGGGACGGTACGTGCTGACCCGGCCGCCCTTCGCCGTCCACATGGAGACGATCCTCGACGCGGTGGCGGAGTCGCGCGCGGCCGTCGAGATCAACGGCGACCCGCACCGGCTGGACATGGAGCCGCGCTGGGTGCGCGTGGCGCGGGCGCGCGGCATCCCGTTCGTCATCTCCACGGACGCCCATTCGGTGAACGCGCTGCGCAACGTGCGCTGGGGCGTGGACATGGCGCGGCGGGGCTGGCTCACGAAGGCCGAGGTGCTGAACACGCGCGGCGTCGACGAGTTCCGCCAGGCGGTCCGGCCGTGAGAGGCGCTCCCGCCCCGCCCCCCCGCATCTTCCTCCTCTCCCCCGCTTCGTCCCACGGTGAGCGGGCGCGCCTGGTCTTCAACCCCGAGGCGCAGTTTCCGCTCGCCCAGGCCCTGCGCACGCGGCAGGGCGCGCCCCTGGGCGAGGTGTTCACGTTCCTGAGCGGACTCTACTTCCGGGGCAAGCTCGGCTACGCGCGCGCGTTCGCGCGGCCGCCCGCGGGCGTGCCCGGCGTCGTGGTCATCACGACCAGCGAGGGCCTCGTCTCGCCGGAATCGCCGGTCACGCTCGACCGCCTGCGGCGCTGGGCGGCCGTCCCCATCGACGCCGCCGAGGCCCTCTACCACCGTCCGCTGCTGCGCGACGCGGGGCTCATCGACGCGGCGGCCGGGCCCGAGTGCGAGGTCGTGCTCCTGGGCAGCATCGCCAGCGGCAAGTACGCGGACGTGCTGCTGAAGGTGTTCGGCCCGCGGCTCCTGTTTCCCTCCGCCTTCGTGGGCCGCGGGGACATGAGCCGCGGCGGCCTCATGCTCCGCTGCACGGACACGCGGCGCGAGCTCGACTACGTGCCCGTGGCGACGTCGGTCCGGCACGGCGCTCGCCCCCCGCGCCTGCAGCCGCGGCGGCGGGCGCGGCCGGCGGCGGAATGAGTCCCGCGCGCGCGCGCGCGAAGAAGGCCGAGCCCCGGGCGACACGCAACCGTCACCCCGCGACCACGCGCCGGGCCCCCGGCCGGTCCACGCGCACGCCTGCCGCCGAGACCGCGGCCGCCCTCGCCCTGCCCCGCGACGCCGACAACGTCGAGGTGCGCCTGGGACCGCGCTCGGTCCGTCTGACCAACCTTCGCAAGCTCTTCTGGCCCGCCCTCGGCATCACCAAGGGCGACCTCATCCAGTACTACGCCGACGTCTCCCCGTGGCTCCTGCCCCACATCCGCGACCGCGCCATGGTGATGAAGCGCTACCCGCACGGCGCCGCCGGCGACTTCTTCTTCATGAAGCGCGCGCCCGCGCCGCGGCCGGACTGGATCGAGATCTGCGCCATCGAGCACGAGTCGGGGAACGTCATCGACTTCCCGATGATCCAGGACCTGCCCTCGCTCCTCTGGGTGATCAACCTCGGGTGCATCGATCTCAACCAGTGGTACGCCCGGTGCGACGACGTGGACCGCCCGGACTACGTCCATTTCGACCTCGATCCCGTCAAGGGCAAGGCACCCGTCCCCTTCGCGCGCGTGCGGGAGACCGCGCTCATCGTGCACAGCGGCCTGGAAGCCCTGGGCATGCCGGCCTACGCCAAGACGACGGGCTCCCGCGGCATCCACGTCTACGTGCCCATCGTCCGCGGGCCGACCCAGAAGGACGTCTGGAGCTTTGCCAAGCGCTTCGCGGATGGGCTGGCCGCGCTCCATCCCGCGCTCATCACCGCCGAGTACCGCATCTCCCAGCGGCCGGAAGGGCGGGTGCTCGTGGACTACAACCAGAACGCCTGGGGCCGCACGCTGGCCTCGATCTACTCCGTGCGGCCGCATCCCCAGGCGGCGGTCTCGACACCGGTGACCTGGGACGAGATCGAGGAGGGCATCACGATCGAGCAGTTCGCGCTACGCAACCTGCCCGCCCGCCTCCGCGCGCAGGGCGATCTGTGGGCGCCCTTGCTGGCGGCCAAGGGGCGCTTCCGGCTCGAGAAGTACCTGTAGGACGGTCTAGCGGTTCGCGGCCTCTTCGGTGCGGAGCGCGCCCGGCACGCCGCGACCGGCGAGCACCTGGGTCACCGCCTCCCGGACCTGTCCGGGCTGGGGTGCCTCCGGGACCGGGAAGTTCGTCACCCACCCGCATCCGGCAGCTCAGCGGCTCCTCCTTGCCCTGCACGAGCGCGGCCGCGCGGATCTCCGCCTCGATCCGTTCCGCCAGCTCGGGCTGGGCGAGGCGGAGCTGGTTTTCCGAAAAGCTGATGTCGGCCATGAGACCCCCTGAGCGGCAGCGCCGTCGTGCTTCCAGGAGACAACATGCAAGATCCTCGCCTCGCGCCGTCGCGCGGCGTTCAGGCTTCGAGCTTGTAGCGCTGCGCCACGTGCTGGTAGAGCGGATCCCAGAACACGCGGTTCACCAGTACGACCAGGGCGACCATCGAGACGAGGCTGAGGGTCACGATCTGCAGGTCGCCGGTCACGTAGGTGGCGCGGTCCAGCATGGCCCCGATGCCGGCCACTTCGTAGCGCCGGCCGCCGGCCACGACGTACTCGGAGAAGATGATCGCGTTCCAGCCGCCCCCCCAGGCGGTCACGCACCCGGTGACCAGGCTGGGCAGGACGGCGGGCACGAAGACCCGCCTCAAGTAGTCGCGCCGCCGCAGGCCCAGCATGGCCGCCGCATCGTTCATCTCCTTCGGGATGCTGGCCGCTCCGGAGAGCACGTTGAAAGCCACGTAGAAAAAAGTACCGGTCAGCACGAGCAGGATGGCTCCCACGTTCATCCCCAGCCGGAGCCGCAGCATCAGCACCGCGATGAGCGGGAAGAAGGCGGTGGCGGGGATGCTCCCCAGGATCTGCAGGAGGGAGAGCACGGTCTGCCGCATCCGGGCGTGGCGGAAGGTCAGGAACGCGAGGGGAATCGACAGCACGACGGCCAGGCCCACTCCGACGGTGACGCGCAGGAAGCTCAGCAGCAGCGTCCACGGGATCTGCCGGGCGAGCGGCCCCAGCGGGCG
>QHVP01000266.1 GCA_003222295.1 Acidobacteriota bacterium
CAACGGCCAGGCCTTCCGCGACATGCTCGCGAACATGGCCCACGGCGCGAAGATCGCCATGCTGGGGATTCCCGCGCGCGAGATGGCCATCGACTGGAACACCGTCATCTTCAGCATGCTGACCATCAAGGGCATCTACGGCCGCGAGATGTACGAGACCTGGTACAAGATGACGGTGATGCTCCACAGCGGGCTCGACATCAAGCCCGTGATCACGCACCGCTTCCCCTACACGGAGTTCGAGCGCGCCTTCGAGGTGATGGACAGCGGGAACTCCGGGCGCGTCCTCCTGAACTGGGAGTGACGATCGCAAGGAGGCGTTCAGGAGGCCGGTGAACGCTCCCCTGGGGCCAGCATGCGCCGGACATCGTCCGGCATCTGGCCGGTCAGCTCCCAGCGGATCAGCGACGCCGGGATCAGACCGGCGGCGTTGAACTCGTCCATGAAGGCCCTCATCCGGAAGCCGTCACCCTGCTGCCGCTTGCGCTCCGCGAGCAGCTTCTCGATCTCGATCTTGCCGATCACGTAGCTGGTGCCGTAGGCCGGCTGCTGCAGGTACAGGAACTGCTCGTCGCGAACGAGCGCGCCCTGCAGGCTCAGCCAGCCCCGCGGCGTGTTCGCGGAAGCGAAACCCGCGGCCTGCTCCAGCGTCATCTCGTTGCTGTGCATCCTGAGGTCCCCCAGCGCGCGCGCCGCGCGCTCGGCCAGCAGGATGTACACGAGCTCGCGCGAGCGCGGGCGGGAGTCGAGCATTCCCGCCTGCATCATCATCTCCTCCCATCCGGTGGCATGGCCCTCGGTGCGGGTGTCGAAGATGTTGTAGAGGAGCGCTTCCCGCCGCACGGGACTCGCGTGCGGGTCGTGCGCCATCCGCGCCTTGTCGAACCAGTGGTAGCCGTGTGTGCGCATCACCTCGGGGTCGCGGTAGTCCACCTCGGTGAAGAACTCGCGCGGGCCCGGGACGAACGGGCCGATGGAGCCGCGCAGGGCAGGCTCCATGTCGTCGCGCACGGTGAGGATGTCGCGGCCTCGGAGGAAGGCCATGTACTCGGTGACCGCCGCCTCGAAGCGGCGCGCGTGCTCGTCCGCGCTCGCGATCGGAACCTGGGCCGGCAGCCCGGCATTGCGCTGCTCCTCGAGGGCGAGGAGGGCGTGGGCACGCGCGAGCTCGCGCTCCATGATCGTGACTTCCTGGCTCCAGGTGTACGGAGCGAGCTGCACGTTCCTGAGGTACCAGTCGTAGTTGGCGATGCCCACTCCGGAGGAGCCGGTCCGCGAGGGCATCTGCTCGTCGAGCCAGGCCGCAAAGGCATCGGTCGCCCCCCGCGCGCGTTGTACGTCGGCGGCCAGGCCGCCGGGAGCGTCCTTGACCTTCGCGGCCAGCGCGGCCAGGTCGGCGCTCTGCTGCCGTACCGCCTTCGTGCCGAAGGCCCACAGGTCCTTGCCCGTCCCGACGAGGTTGGCCCGGGCCTGCTGGAGCAGCGCGGGGATCGCGCGGACGCCGATGGCCAGGCGCCGTGACTGCTCGTCCGTGAGCGGGAAGGTCGAGGTCCAGACCTCGACCGCGGCGTCGGCGTGCGGTCCCTCGCGCGCGGGCTGATCGCTTTCCGAGGTGAAGACGGTCACGTAGAAGGTCGGGTTGTTGGCCCACGGGCTCAGCACGCGGTGGTCGAAGTCGAGCCCGTTCATCTCCGCGCGCACGAGGTGGTAGTCGACCTGCTGGGCGATCGGCCAGCCGCTCGGGTCCAGGGCGGCCAGGCGATGCTGGTAGGACGCCAGCGCGCGTCGCTGCATGGCCATGGCGGCCGCGGTGTAGTCCGGCACGCCGTCTCGCCGCGGCGGCTTCTGGAAGGATCGCCACTCTCGGAACAACGAGACGAGCTCGGTGTCCGCGGCCTTGGCCGCCGGTGGTTCGACCATCGCCATCACCGTCAGGTTCAGCATCGCCGCCAGGATCGACCTTCGGATCACGCTCACTCCCCTGACCCAGCGGCCGCCCGTGCCGGGGGCGCGTAGGATACATCCTTGCGCTCTTTCGGGAACCGCAGGAGGCTGTCGTGCGTCTCACCGGCAGCCCGCCTTGGAGGTCAACTTCGCTTCGCTCTTCACGACGTTCGGGGTCCTGGCCGTGATCCTGGCCATGGTCGGCGTCTACGGCGTGATGTCCTGGGTCGTGAGCCAGCGCACGAGCGAGTCCGGCATCCGCATGGCCCTCGGCGCGCGGGCCCGTGACGTGGTGACCATGCTGCTCGCGCAGTCGCTGCGGCCGATCCTGGTCGGCCTGGTGCTGATGCTGGCGGCCGCCCTGGCCGCGGCCTGGGTACCCGTCCACCGCGTCACCCGCATCGATCGCCTGACAAACCGGCGGACGCTTGGCCAGGATAGGGGACCGTGGTGGGCCCCGCGACCGGCCTGTTCGCGCTCGTCTCGAGCACCCTCGCCGCGGTCGAGTGGGTGGCCGACCGCGCGCTCGGATCAGGCATTCGATATCATCGTGCGCGTGAACGGCCTGGACTGGACGCAGGACGGCCCGTCCCTGAAGGTGTTTCCGAAGCCCTGATGGAGGTCACGATCTCATGAAGCTCGCCTGCGCCGCCCTCGCCGCGACGGTCCTGGTCCTCACCGGTCCCTTCGCGGACGCTCAGGAGCTCCCTTCCCGCCTGTTCCTGGCCGCCGACCGCGACCGGAACGGCGTGCTCACGCGGGCCGAGCCCGAAACCACGTTCGAAGACTGGACGGCCGTCACACCCGAGCGGCTCCCGGAGACGATCGAGGACGCGCTGCCGCGCCTGCCCCAGAACCAGACGCCGAAGCCCGAGGACGTGCAGGCCATGGTGGCCGCGTTGCCCGAGAAGGCGCCCGCGAAGCCGCGCAAGCCCCGGCGTGTGCTCGTGCTCGGGAGAGCCGCCGGCTACGTGCACTCGTCGATCCCGCTGGCCGCACGCACCATCGAGGAGATGGGCCGCAAGACGGGCGCCTGGTCGACGACGATCACCTACGACGCGGCCGACATCAACGAGAAGAACCTCGCGCAGTACGACGCGCTCTTCCTGGCCAGCACCACCGGAGAGTTCCTCGACGATCCGCACGACGCCGCGGCCACGGCCGCTCGCCGCAAGGCGCTCCTCGACTTCGTGCGCGGCGGCAAGGGCCTGGCCGGCATCCACGCCGCCAGCGATTCCTATCATCAGAACGCGCCCGTGCCCGGCGCTCCGCGGGCCATCTACGGTCCCGCGGTCACACTGGCCAGGGCGCTCCTGGCCCAGGGCGATCTGAACGGCGACCGCCAGCTCTCCCGCGAGGAGCTGCGTGCCCTCGCGGACGCCTGGTACGACAAGCTCGACCCGGAGAAGGTGGGACGCGTGGAGAAGGCCGCGTTTCCGCAGCGCTTCACCGCCGTCCTGCCGCCGCCTCCTCCGAGCTCGCCGCCGCCTCTCGGGCCGACCGGGTTCCCCGTCCAGGCGCCTGCGACCCAGCTCGGTCCCGATACGCAGATGGGCACGTGGCCGGAGTTCAATCGCCTCCTCGGCGGCTTCTTCAAGTTCCACTGGAACGACGGCCAGCTGATCACGGTCAAGATCGACGAGCCCGACCATCCGCTCAACGCGCCTTTCAAGGGCCAGACGCCGCTGCGCATCATCGACGAGACCTACACCTTCGCCCGGGATACCTACTCGCGCCACAACGTCCGCGTGCTCACGAGCATCGACTACGCGGCCATGAGCGCGGAGGACAAGGCCAAGGAGCAGTACCCGCGCCCGGACGGGGACTATGCCCTGAGCTGGATTCGCCCGGAGGGCAAGGGACGGGTCTTCTACGAGGCGCACGGCCACAACGAGAAGGTCTACGCGAACAGGCCGCTGCTCGCGCACGTCCTCTACGGCATGCAGTACGTGCTCGGAGACCTGGAGGTCGACGACCGCCCGCGCCCGTGAGCTCTCCCTCGCGCCTCGCCTTCATGGTGCGGGCGCTCGCCCATCGCAACTACCGGCTCTTCTTCGCCGGGCAGGGCGTCTCGCTCGTCGGAACGTGGATCACCCGCGTCGCCACCAGCTGGCTGGTGTATCGCCTGACCGGATCGGCGGCGGTGCTCGGCATCGTCGGCTTCGCAGGCCAGATCCCCACGTTCCTTCTCGCACCCTTGGCCGGAGTATGGGTGGATCGATGGACCCGCTACCGCGTGCTCGTGGTCACCCAGGTGCTCTCGATGATGCAGTCGTTCGCCTTGGCCGGGCTCGCCCTGTCCGGGACGATCACCGTCACGCGCATCCTTCTTCTCAGCGCCTTCCAGGGCGTCATCAATGCCTTCGACACCCCGGCCCGTCAGGCGTTCGTCGTCGAGATGGTCGAGGATCGTGCCGACCTGCCCAACGCCATCGCCTTGAACTCGTCGATGGTCAACGGCGCGCGGCTGTTGGGCCCGTCCGTCGCCGGCGTCCTGATCGCGGTGGCCGGCGAGGGTTGGTGCTTCCTGCTCGACGGCGTCTCCTACCTGGCCGTGATCATGTCGTTGATGATGATGCGGCTCGCGGGGGCGGCGCCGCGAGGCCGGGAGAAGCGCGTCCTGCTGGAGCTGCGCGACGGCTTGCGCTACGCGTTCGGCTTCGCGCCCATCCGGTCGGTGTTGCTGCTGATCACGCTGATCAGCGTGATGGGAATGCCGTACACGGTGCTGATGCCGCTCATCGCGGACCAGGTGCTGCACGGGGGCCCCCACACGCTCGGCTTCCTGATGGGGGCGACGGGCGTGGGAGCCCTCGGGGGAGCAGTGTACCTGGCCTCGCGGCGGAGCGTGCTCGGGCTGGGCCGCGTGATCGCGGCGTCCGCGATGCTGTTCGGGTGCGGGCTGATCGCGTTCTCGCTCTCACGCACCCTCGCCCTGTCCCTCGTGCTCATGGTCGTCACGGGCACCGGTTTCATGGTGCAGCTGGCGTCGAGCAACACGGTCATCCAGACGATCGTGCGCGAGGACATGCGTGGCCGCGTGATGGCCTTTTACACGATGGCATTCATGGGCACCGCGCCTTTCGGCAGCCTGCTCGCGGGCGGGCTCGCCGCGCGCGTCGGCGCGCCGCGCACCATCCTGCTCGGGGGCGGCGTCTGCATCCTGGGCGGGGTCGCGTTCAGCCGCCAGCTCCCGCGCCTGCGCGAGCTGGTCGTGCCGATCTACGTGGAGCGCGGCATCCTGCCCGAGATCGCGGCCGGTCTTTCGGATGCCGCCGCGCTGCGCGACGAGTCGGAACGCTAGGTCGCGGTGTAGCCGGCAAGCGTCCGCTCACGCCCCCATGGTGAGGACCACCCGGAAGCGCGCCTTCCCGCTCATCATGCGCTCGTAGGCCTCGGCGGCGCGGTCCAGGGGCAAGAGCTCGTTCATCGAGCGTACTCCGAAGAGGACGCTGAAGGCCATCGTGTCCTGGGAGTCGATCGCCCGGCCCGACGGCCAGCCGGCCACGGACCGGCGGCCACCGAGGAGCGGGAGCGCGGGAACCTCGAGGGGCACGTCCGCGGCGCCGAGGACGATCAGCTTGCCGTCCACGCCGAGGCCGCCGATGGTCGCGGTCATCGCCTTGCCGCTCGTCACCGTGGCCAGGATCACCCGCGCGCCACCCAGCCGTGTCAGCTCCGCGGCCGGGTCCTGCGACTGGCTGTCGATGTAGTGATGCGCTCCCAGCCGGCGCGCCAGCGCTTCCTTGTCCTTGCCCCTCGCGATGGCCACCGTGCGGTAGCCCGCCTTGGCGGCGAACTGCACGCCCAGATGGCCGAGGCCCCCGACGCCGAGCACGGCCACGAGGTCGCCCGGCCGCGCTCCCGCGTGCCGCAGCGAGTTGAAGGTGGTGACCCCGGCGCACATCAGCGGCGCGGCGTCGGCGGCGCTGAGGCCTTCGGGAATGCGAGCCAACGCCACCGCGGGGGCGATCATGTAGTCGGCGTGACCGCCGTCGTACGAGATCCCGGGAATGAGGCCGGCGACCTGGCACAACAGGAAATCGCCGCGCCGGCACGCGTCGCAGCGACCGCAGTGCCCGCCGTGCCAGCCGACGCCCACGCGGTCGCCGACGCTCCAGCCGGCGACGCCGGCACCGAGGGCGTCGACGATCCCCGCCACCTCGTGTCCGGGAACGCGCGGATATTGAATGCCCGGCCAGTGGCCTTCCTTGGTCAGGGAATCACTGTGGCAGACGCCGGAGGCCTGCACGCGGATGCGCACCTGGCCGGCATCGGGCTCGGGTATCTCGCGCTCCACGACCTGGTACGGGCCTTTGGCGCTCACGACTTGGGCCGCACGCATCTTGGGCATCGACACCCTCCTTCTGACTTCATCATGGATCAGCGGCGCGCGTCGGGTCATACCCCGATCGGGGTATTTACGCGCGCAACAGAGGTGGTACCAGACAATCCGCCGATCCTGTGATGCCGAGGCCGCCGCCGGGCGAGGGCGCGATCAGCCTTCGTCCACGCCGCGGGCGCGTGGCCGCGCGGGACTCGGCGTGACTGCGGGCTCGGGAGAGGCGGCGGGAGCTTTTGGATTCAGTCGCGCTTCGCGCACTCCCATCGCCACGAGCAATCCGTTCAGGATGGCCTGGGGCCGCGGCGGGCACCCCGGAACGTACACGTCGACGGGGACGACCCGGTCGACCCCTCCGATGGAGGCGTAGGTGCCCTCACCGAAGATTCCGCCACTGCATCCGCAGGCGCCGACGGCGACGACGACGCGCGGCTCCGGCGCGGCCTCGTAGGTTCTCCTTAGCGCGATCTCCATGTTCCGGGTCACCGGCCCGGTGACGAGGAGGAGGTCCGCGTGGCGTGGGCTCGCCACGAAGTGGATGCCGAAGCGCTCGAGGTCGAAGACCGGATTCGTCGTGGCCGTGATCTCGAGCTCGCAACCATTGCAGCTCCCGGCGTCCACCTCGCGCACGTGAAGGGAGCGTCCGAGCAGCCCGCGAATCCGCTCGCGCAGGCGAGCCGCGGACTCCTCGAGCCCGGGACCGGCTTGAGCCTCCATGTGCGTGAACCGGGCGCGACCCATCCCGTCCAGGTCGAACGAGGCCGTCTGCGTGAGCTGCTCGCGCGTGTAGGCGGCGACTTCGACGTCGCGTCCGGAGGCCACCACCTGCTCCGGACACGCGGCCACGCACTCACGACACTGGATGCAGGCGGCATACGACAGCGAGAGCTGCCGGCGGTCGGCGGCGGGTGCCGCCAGCGCAATGGCGCCCGTGGGGCACGCGTGCGCGCACTCCTCGCACGCGGTACAGCGGGCGAAATCGATCACGGGAAAGCCAAGCGGCGGCCTCGACTCGAATGGGTCCGCTTTCGTCACCACTCCGGTCTTCAGGCTCTTCGACAGGATGCGGAACACGTCTCCTCCTTAGAGGTCGTTGCCGGAATAGGACAAGTTGAAGCTCTTGTTGATCACCGGGAAGTCGGGAAGGATGTTGCCGGGCACGGCGTGGGCGAGCCCCTGCCAGTTCTTGAAGCTGGGGTCCGTCACCTTGACCCGGCGGAGCCGTCCCTCCCCGTCCGTCTGGACCCAGTGCAGACACTCGCCGCGCCACCCCTCGGCCCAGCCCAGGGCCGAGGACGAAGGTGGCAGCGCGTCCGGCAACGCGCTCCGCACCCGTCCTTCGGGCATGTCTTCGAGCACGTGGCGAAGGATCACCAGGGACAGCTCCACCTCACGCGCGCGCATCATGAAGCGGGCGCGGACGTCCCCGCCCTCCTCGAGGGGGACGACGAAGTGCAGCCCCGAGTAGGCGTCATGGGGCTGATCGCGCCTGAGGTCGAGGTCGAGGCCGGACGCCCTCCCGGCCAGTCCGACGACGCCGAAGTCCCGGGCGACCTGGTTCGGCAGGATCCCCGTCCCGTCGACGCGGTCCGTGAAGTTGCCGGAGTCGATGAGCAGGGTCACGAGATCGTCGAACTCGCGCTGCAGTCCCTCGAGATCCAGCAGGATCTCGCGGCGGCGGCCGAGGGTGAGGTCGCACTTCACGCCGCCGAGGGCGATGGTGCCCCGCAGCAGTCGTGACCCGAACAGGCGCTCCTGCATCGTGACGAGTCCCTCGCGCAGGATCTGGGCCCGGGCCGCGGGAACCGTGAAGGCCACGTCGGTGGCGATCCCCGCGATGTCGGCGACGTGGTTGTAGACGCGCTCGAGCTCGAGGAGGACCACGCGCAGATGGCGTGCCCGGGGCGGCGGCTCGACTCCGACCAGGCGCTCGATCGCGTGCGCAAAGGCCAGGGCGTGCCCCACGGACGTGTCGCCGGAGATCGACTCCGCAAGGAACAGGCCGTGACGCCAGGGCAGCCGCTCGAAGCGCTTCTCGGTGCCCTCGTGGGCGTAGAAGAGCCGGACCTGCAGGTAGAGGATCGGCTCGCCCGCGACGCCGAACCGGAAGTGACCCGGTTCGATGATGCCCGCGTGAACCGGTCCGACCGGAACGTGGAACACGCCCTCCCCGATCACCGGTCGATACGGCCGGGACTGTCCCCCGACGCGCGGCACGACCTGGCGGTCGTCGAAATCCTTGCGCAACGGCCAGACGTTCTCCGGCCAGTCGTCGTGAAGAGCCACTCGACTCCGGTTGGGATGGCCCTCGGGCACGAGCCCGAAGTAGTCCATGATCTCGCGTTCGAACCAATTGGCGACGGGGTACTTCGCGGCGATCGAAGGGAACCGCGGAGCGTCGCGCGCGACCGGCGCCCAGACGCGCACGAAGCCCGGAGGCCCGGTGGCCGCCCACAGGTGGTGGACGGCGAAGCCGCCGCCGGGACCCTCGTCGCTGCCGAACAGCGAGGCCAGGCGCAGGCCGGCGGCCATCGCCCGATCGGCCGTCTCGGGAAGGCCCGAGAGTGGGACCTCGGCGACGAACTCGCCGGGCCTGAGCTCGGCGAGCGTCTCGAGAGCCAGGCGGTCCCGGAGGACGTCGCGGGCGGCCGTCACGGTCCACCCTCCACCACGCGGACGGCCGCGCGGATCAGCTCCAGCAGGCCCGGCGGGAGGTAGAAGGCGGAGACCACCGCGAGCACGGCGGCCAGGATCGTGGTGGCCGTCCCCGCGTCGAACTTCTCGGGATCGGGCGTCCGCGCGGAAGAGTCCGGCTGCTCTCCCAGGACGAGACGGCCCACCTGGTAGAAGAACCCGCAGAAGAGGAGCACCAGGCAGGCCAGGAAGAACGGCACCGCCACCACGTGCGGACCCAGGAAGCCGGCCCGGAGAATGGTCATCTCGCTGAAGAACATGCCGAAGGGCGGGGACCCCGTCATCATCACGGCGGCCACGACGAACAGCGCGCTGGCTACCGGGGTACGGCCCAGGCTTCCGCTGCCGATGTCGTCGAAGTCGGAGGAGCGATGGAGCTGGGCCAGCGTGCCCGCCGAAAAGAAAGCCAGGGGCTTCGCGAAGGTGTGATAGGTCATGTGAAGCAATGCCCCGAACGTCGCCGCCTCCCCGCCCAGGCCCAGGCCCACGGCCATGATCCCGACGTGCTCGATGCTCGAATAGGCGAGCAGGCGCTTCAGGTTCCACTGGATGAGGATGAACGGCGTGGCCACGGCAACGGACAGCAGGCCGAGCATCAGGAGGAGGCCGCCGGAGAAGCCCGGACCGAGGGCCGCCTTCGCGATGAGGTGGATGCGGAGCAGGCAGTACAGAGCGCCGTTGAGCATCCCCACCGCCATGAGCACGCCCGCGGGTGAGGGCGCCTCGCGGTAGGCGTCGGGCTTCCACGTGTGCTTCGGGGCCAGGCCGGCCTTGGTCCCGTAGCCGATCAGGGCGAAGACGACGCCGAGCTTGAGCGTGAAGGGGTGGAGCTCGTGGGCCAGGCTCATGAGACGGGTCCAATGCAGGCCGGACATCCCTTCCCCGAGGAGGCCCCGGCCGGAGGCGAAGAGCAGCACCGTTCCCAGCAGAGCGAAGGCAAGGCCGAGGCTGCCCAGCACGAGGAACTTCCAGGCCGCTTCCAGGGAGGTGTCCCGGTTGTGGAAGGCGACCATGAAGACCGACACCAGGGTCGTCAGCTCGACGGCGATCCAGAGAATGCCGAGGTTGTTGGAAACGGAGACGAGCAGCATCGCGAACACGTAGAGCGGCACCAGCGCGTCGAATTCACGGCGCCGCCACGGGGGCACGAGGCGCTTCTGGTCGCTGGGCCGGGGCGCCCGTCTCTCGTTTTCCCGCGGCATGTACGGCCCCCGGCGCCGCTCCTCGTTTCGCCGCAGGTAGCCGACGCTGTACGTCCCCGACATCAGGCCCACGAACGCCGAGAGCACGAGCACGAGGGCGGACAGACCGTCCACGCGGAGGGCTTCGCCAAAAGCGGAGGGCACGCCTCCGCCCAGGAACGTCCCGGCCGTGGCCACGGAAAGGATGAAGGTCACGGCGAGTCCCGCCACGAGGCGCAGTTCCCGCAGCCACCGTGGCCCGGGAAGCACGGCCAGGACTCCGGTCGCGAGCGGCACGAGGAGCGTCCAGAGGAGCAGGGTCACCGCGGTTTCAACCCTTCAGCTTGGAGAGGCGGCTGACGTCCATCGACTCGAAGCGCTCGGCGATGCGATGGACGAGGATGCCGAGCACGAGCACGGCCAGGATGACGTCGAAGGAGATGCCCAGCTCGACGACGAGGGGCATGCCGGAGGTTGCGCCCAGGGCCACGAGGAAGACCGCGTTCTC
>QHVP01000030.1 GCA_003222295.1 Acidobacteriota bacterium
TCCGCTGCGCGTGGACGAGCTGGCGAGCGCGCTGCCCGGGCACGACGTCGTGCTCTCCGCCCTCGGTGTTCGGCCGCCCCGGGCCTTCCGCCCGCACGCGGTCGTTCAGGAGGCCGCGGCCAGCACGGTCGCCGCCATGACGAGGGCCGGGGTGAGGCGGCTCGTACTCGTGTCGGCCGCCATCCTGTTCCCGGAGAAGGGGCTGCGCTTCGCGCTGTTTCGCTGGCTGCTCACTCAGGTGAGGCGCGACCTCGGCACGGCCGAGGAGATCGTGCGCGCGACGCCCCTCGATTGGACGATCGCGCGGCCTCCACGCTTGATCGAGAGGCCCGACGAAGCGTATCGCAGCGAGCGCGACGCGCTTCCCGTCGACGGGTTCTCGATGTCGTTCCGTGCGGTGGCGGCCTTCATGCTGGATGCCGCCGAACAACGGACGCACGTGCGAGAGATCGTCGGGCTGGCGAGCTGAGCGATGCTGAACACGCTGCCGAAGCGAGAACGGTGGATCTACCGGACGGCCACCGGCCTCGTCCTGGCCGTCATGGTGTTCAGCATCATCAACTTCGTCTTCAACGACCATTTCCCGCTGGGATTCCCGCCGTATTTCAAGGTCGAGCTCACGGTGGCCAAGATCCTCGGCGTTCTGGCCCTTCTGATCCCGGCTGTCCCCTTCAAGGTCAAGGAGTTCGCCTACTTTGGCTTCGCCATCACGCTCGTGTCGGCCAGCATTGCCCACATAGGTCGGGGGGATGCCCGCCTCAGCGTGCTGTTCGTCATCGACCCCCTGGTCTTTCTCGGCCTCCTGGCGGTGTCGTATGTCTATTTCGAAAAGAGCCATTCCCTGGCCGCGGCCGCGGCGAAGCCATCCTGATGTCGGCTCCGCGGGCGGCGGAGGACCTCGCCGTGTTCGAATCCCACCGGCCCGCGATGCTGGGGCTCGCGTACCGCATGCTGGGAGACGTCGGACGCGCACAGGACATGGTCCAGGAGGCATGGCTGCGCTGGCAGCAGCGCGACGTCGACGTCGACTCCCCGAAGGCATTCCTGGTGACGGTCGTGACACGGCTGTGCCTGAACGAGCTCACCTCGGCGCGAGGAGAGCCGCCGCGATCGCCTGCCCGAGCCGGTTGGACCTCGAGGAAGGAGGCCATTCTCGTGGTGCTGGAGCGGCTCACTCCCGCGGAGCGGGCCACGCTTCTCCTCCACGACGTGTTCGACTTCGCCCACGAGGAGATCGCCACGCTCGTCGCGCGCACCCCCGCCGCCTGCCGGAAGCTCCTCGAGCGCGCACGTCACAAGGTGGCGGCCGGGCGGCGGCTCATCAGCGCCCCGCGAGAGCAGCACCAGCAGCTCTTGGACGCCTTCGTCCGCGCCGCTTCCGTGGGTGACGTCGCGGGCCTGGTGGACCTGCTCGCGCCGGATGCCGTCCTCGTCACGGACGGCGGGCCCGAGGGCCGGGTCTTCCGGGGCCTGCGCAACCTTCGGCGGCCGCTCACGGGCGCGGCGCGCGTGGCCGCCTTCGTGGTGGCGACGTCACGCCGTGCCGCCGTCGACGTCGAACCGCGGGAGCTCAACGGCCAGCCCGCGCTGGTCTTCTACCGGGACGAGCTCCCATTCGCGGCCGTCCTGCTGGCCGTGGCCGACGGCAAGATCCAGCGCGTCTTCTTCCACGCCGACGTGAGCCGCCTGCGCTATCTCGGCCACGCCCGCCCCCGCCCCGGAGCGGGGCGTACCTAGTGCCAGGCTCCCAGGCCACCTTCGGCTTCGACGAGCACCACGTCGTACTTTTCCAACATCGGAAGGAGCTTGTGCTCGAGCTCCCGCTTCCAGAGTTCACCCTCGTAGAACCTGTCTTTCATCGGTCCGCGGCTCTCGAGGTCCGGGAAGCCTCTCATGAAGAAGAAGACGTCGGCATCTTCGACGGAGAGGAACGGTCCCAGGATCTTCATGCCGATCTGCTGATGGGCGGGCAGGCTCTTGGCCTTGAATATCTCGAGGAATTCCGCTCGCCTTCCCGGCTTGGTCCGGTACGTGCGCATCTCTATGATCATGGGCTGTTCCCTCCCGATGATCCCGACGACAACCGTGTGTCCGTGGCGATCCAGTTCACTTCCCAGGTCTGGCCGCCATCGTCCGAGAACGCCTGCTCGAAACGGCACGAATTCGCGGTCATGTTCGATATGACGAATCGAACCAGGATGGCTCGGCCGTCCAGCGTCTCCTGGGAGTAGAACTCACCTCGCCCATTCTTGAACTCCCCGATCGTGGGCGGGCTCATCACACCAGTGGCACGGTTTGCGAAATTGAGGTTCCACTGGCGGGATCGGGGGTCGTACAGGCGGAGGGACAGACCTTCGATGCGACCGGCAGGGCCTTCGACCTCGAGCTCCACGAGGTTGGCGCGGCCGTTCCAGACCTCTCGGACGACGGTCGTGCCCTCATACTCGACCCAGGTACTCGAGCCGGTCAGGGGATGCTGGAGGCGTGAGAGGTGAGTCTTCCAAGCACCGAGCTCGAAGTCGAAATCGCGCTGCCCGCCGCGTCCCTGAAGGGGTAGGGTCTCCCCGTCCGCGGCCGAGGTCCGGCGGCTGAACTCCATGATCCAGTTCGTCTCCCACGTCTTGCCTCCGTCCGCCGAGAACGCCTGCTCCCAACGACAGGAGGTCGGCGTGATCGCGGACCAGATGAACCGCACGTAGATGCTGCGGCCCTCGAACATCTCCTGGTCGTAGAACTCGCCGCGGCCGCCCTGGAAGGAACCGATCATCGGGACATCGAGCGTTCCCGTCGCGCTGGTCGCCCAGTGGATGCTCCATTGCCGCGATCTGGGATCGAACAAGCGCAGGGTGAGGGCCTGGATGTGCCCGACCGGCCCGTCCGCCTCGTATTCGTCGAGGTTCGCCTTCCCATCCCAGATCGGTCGGACGACCAGGGTGCCCTCGAACTCGTCCCACGTGGTGGAGCCCTTGAGCCGCTCCTTGAGCCGCCGGTTGTGGACGTTCCAGCGGCCGAACAGGAAATCGAAATCGGACTGGGGATTCGACACGGTCGGGACCTCCGGACGAGATGGACCGCGAGCGCCCGCGGGCGCGGCTGCCAGTAAGGCGGCGAGGATGATCGCTCCGATGGATCGCATGCCCTCAGTGTGCCTTCGATAGTGGTCCTTATGAATGACCATTTGGGCCGTTTATATAGAGCCATTATGATCGGGGGGTGAAGCGGGCGCCGGCTTTTCCTCCTCTCGTCTCCATCGACCGGCGCTCGGCCCAGCCGTTGTACCGGCAGGTCTACGAGCGCTACCGCGAAGCCATCGTGGACGGCCGGGTACGGCCGGGTCAGCGACTGCCTTCCACGCGGGCGCTGGCGGCCGAGCTGCGGATCTCGCGCATCACCGTCCTCAGCGCGTTCGAGCAGCTCGTGGCCGAGGGCTATTTCGAGAGCCGGGTGGGCGCCGGCACCGTCGTGGCGCGGTCGCTGCCCGACGAGCTGAGGCCGCCGCTCCCGCCGGACCCCGACCGCGCGCCGCGACGCCGGCACCGCCCTCGCCGCCTCCTTCCCCGCCACCCGGCGATTCGGTTGCGTGGACCCGAGCCGTGGCTCGGGGGCGGGGGCGCGTTCCGCGTGAGCCAGCCCGCCGTCGAGCATTTTCCGGCAGCGGTCTGGTCCAGTCTCCTCGCGCGCCACTCCCGCAACCCCCTGGCCCGGATGCTCAACTACGGCGACCCGATGGGCCATCGCCCGAGCGGCTCGCAGCAGGCCCTGGCCATCACCGCTCGTGTCCTGCTCGATCCCGGCCATCACGTCTGGGTCGAGGAGCCGGGCTATCGCGGAGCGCGTGATGTCCTTTCCATGGCGGGCGCGCGGTTGGCGCCCGTCCCCGTGGATCACGAGGGGCTCGACGTCACTGCCGGCATGGCCGCCTGCGCCCGGGCGCGCGCCGCCTACGTCACGCCCTCCCACCAGTACCCGCTCGGCATGACCATGAGCGCTTCGCGCCGCTTGCAGTTGCTCGACTGGGCGCGCCGGACGGGCGCCTGGGTGATCGAGGACGACTACGACAGCGAGTACCGATACGAGAGCTTTCCCATCGGGGCCTTGCAGGGACTGGACCGGGACGCCCGCGTCATCTACATCGGGACCTTCAGCAAGATCCTGTTTCCTTCGCTGCGCTGCGGCTATCTCGTGATCCCGCTCGACCTCGTCCCGCGCTTCGTCGCCGTTCGCGAGGCCATGGACATCTTTCCGGCGAGCCTTCCGCAAGCCGCTTTGACGGACTTCATCAACGAGGGCGAGTTCGGACGGCACCTGCGCCGGATGCGTGCGCTCTACGGCGACCGGCGGGCCACGCTCGTGGAGGCGCTGGGGCGGGAGCTGGGCTCCGACCTGAGTGTGATCGGCGACGCAGCGGGAATGCATCTGGCCGTCACGGCGCGGGGGCGCTGGCCCGACCACGTCATGGCGCTGCGGGCGGCCCAGCGCGGCCTTTGGGTGATGCCGCTCTCCTCCTGCTACCTCGGCCCGCCGACACGACGCGGCCTGGTTCTCGGCTACGGAGGCACGACGGCCGCCGAGATCCCATCGGCGGTCCACCGGCTGCGCCGCGTGATCGCGTCAACCTGAAGGGAGGCCAGATCGCCGCCGCCACCTGCTCGAAGCCGCGGCCCCTGGAGGTCAGGGTGTATTGCACGCGCACGGGGGGCCCCGGCTCGACGTGACGCGCGACGAGGCGGCGTGACTCCAGCTCCTTGAGGCGGGCCGAGAGCGTCTTGGCCCCCACCCCACGGGTGCGCTCTTCCAGCTCGCTGAATCGTAACGGGCCGTTCTGAAGGAGGCTCAGGATGAGTCCCGTCCAAGGGCGCGCGAGCAGGTCCACCGCGTTCTGGAAGGCGCGGCAGTGGGGATCGACCCGCTTGCTCATCCTGCCTGGATTCTATCGCATTTGACTTTCCAAAGGGAAGGGACTTGACACGGGAGACCACCAGGCCTATTATTGGTATCTATAGGGAAGTAACTTGTCCCTCGATAGCAGAGGCATGGAGGTGCAGATGAGCATCGGACTCTTGATCCTGCGTCTGGTCGTAGGCCTGACCCTGGCCGCGCACGGCGCGCAGAAGCTGTTTGGCTGGTTCGGCGGCTACGGCCTTGCCGGCACCGGCCAATTCCTGGAGCAGCTGGGCTTCCGGCCGGGCCGGCTCCACGCCGCGCAAGCGGGAATCGCCGAGACGGTGGGCGGCCTCCTCCTGGCCCTCGGCCTCCTGACGCCCGCGGCGGGGGCGGCGGTGGTGGCCGTGATGCTGGTGGCGGCAGTCAGCGTCCACCTCAAGGGCGGCTTCTTTGCGCAGGGTGGCGGCTACGAGTACACGCTGGTGCTGGGCGCAGCGGCCCTCGCGCTCGCGTTCACGGGGCCCGGCGCGATTTCGCTCGATCAGGCGCTCGGAATCACCTGGTCCGGCGAGACGTGGGGCCTGGGGGCCCTGGCCGCGGGCTTGATCGGTGGCGCCGTGCCGCTCGTCACTCGCAAGATGCCGGGGACGTCGGCCGCGCAAAACCCCGCCTGAACCCACGATAGAGAACCACGATCGAGAACAAGGAGATCGAGAATGAGTCGCAAGGTCGAGCGCGTGATCCCCGCCCACCGCCAGCTCGAGGGCGGCGGCTTTGTGGTCCGTCGGCCCTTCCCCACCGCGGGGTTGGCCCTCGTCGATCCGTTCCTGCTGCCGAGGCCAAAGGCGCACCCGATCACCCGCACCGCGGGTTCGAGACCGTGACCTACATGCTGGAGGGTCAGTTCGAGCACGAGGACTCCGCGGGCAACAAGGGCGCGATCGCCGCGGGCGACGTGCAGTGGATGACCGCGGGGAGCGGCGTCGTGCACTCCGAGATGCCGTCGGGGGACATCCGCCGGCGCGGGGGCCGCATCCACGGCTTCCAGGTCTGGGTGAACCTGCCCGCGCGCGACAAGATGATGCGGCCGCGCTACCAGGAGGTA
>QHVP01000269.1:0-4724 GCA_003222295.1 Acidobacteriota bacterium
TGGGCGGTGAGGGCGATGATCGGCGTCGCCTTTACCGCGTCCTTGGCCTTGAGCTGCCGGGTGGCTTCCCACCCATCGATCACGGGCAGGCTCATGTCCATGAGGATGAGGTCGGGGCGGGTGGACTGGGCCAGGTCGACGCCCTGCTGGCCATCCACGGCGATCACCACTTCGTAGCCGCGGCGCTCGAGCCGCCGGGACAGCATGTCCCGGTTCATCTCGTTGTCCTCCACCAGCAGGATCTTGGGCATCCAGGGTCCTCGTCCTCAGGCGCGTCGGCGTCGCGCAGGCTGCGCGTAAGCCGTTAATTAACATAGGGAATCGGGAAAGACAACGAAGGGCGCCACGCGCCCGAGTTGGTTGAATGTTCTCACCCCATGAGGGATGATCCCGACCCTGTGATCGTGATGCCCGGGGCGCCGCGATGGGTGCTCGCCACCGTGATCGGCGCGGCGCTCCTGGCCGGTCGACCGGGCATGGTGGCGGCCACGCCGATCACGCCCCAGGCCGCACCGGCCCCCGTCCCCTCACCCTCCCCTTCCCTGACGCCGGAGGAGCGCGCGCGCGAGGCGGAGAAGGAGAGCCTGGAAGAGGCGGAGCCGGCGCCGAGCCCGTCTCCGTCTCCGAGCCCGTCTCCGTCTCCGAGCCCGTCGCCGTCCGTTGCGCCGATCCCGCCCTCCCCTCCCGCCCCGTCGGAGGAGCCGACGGGCCAGCCCACGTCCACGCTGATCGAGAAGCTGCCAACGTTCCAGGACATCGAGGACATCGACCTCACGACGCTCCTGAAGCTCACGGCGGGAGAGCAGGGCGCGCGCACCGCCGATGACGAGCCCGGCCTCGCCACCGTCCTCTCGGAGGAAGACATTCGCCGAAGCGGCGCGCGCACGCTGACGGAGCTGCTGCAGACGGTGGCCGGCCTGGAGGTCCTCACGGACGGTCTCGGTCGTGCGCGCGTCGTCGTGCGCGGAGTGCCGGGCGGGACGTCCGCGGGCAGCTCCGAGAACGTGCTCGTCACCCTCAACGGAATGCGCCTCAACGACGGCGTCTTCGGGGGGGCGACGGCAGTGAACCTGGACCTGCCCATCGACAACGTCAAGCGCATCGAGATCGTGCGCGGCCCGGGCTCCGTCGTGAGCGGCCCCGGGGCCGTGCTCGGCGTCATCAACATCGTGACCGAAGGCGTCGACACCTTCCGCCGCGACGAGCTGACCCTGGGCGCGGGGTCGTTCAAGTCGTTCCTCTATAACTACCGCTACGGGACGACGTTCCACGACGTGAGCCTGGCCGGGTTCATGGAGTACTCGTACACGGGCGGGCCCGAGCTCGACGTTCTCGCCGACGCCCAGACCGGGCGCGATCGCGCCCAGGCTCCCCTGGGCATCCGCGCCTCGTCGCTCGCGCCCGGGCACACCGACGACGACCGGAAATCGCTCGACGCCAACCTGTCCATGGCCTACCGGCGGCTCATCTTCCACGCGCGCCTGAAGAAGGAGAACGCGGGCGGCTTCGTCGGCCTGCTCGACGCCCTGGGCCGCCAGAACCGGTTCGCCACCACCCAGAGCAACCTCAGCCTCGAATACCGCCGTGACCTGAGCATCGGGGACCTGCACGCCCGGGCCAGCTATACGGACAGCCGCATCACCGAGGTGTTCGACGTCTATCCGCCCGATTTCACGCTGCTGCGCGGCAGCACGCGCGTCTTCTTCCCGGGCGGCGTCCTGTTCCAGGAGGACCTCAAGTCCCGCCGGCTGGGCCTGGACGCGCTCCTGGAGCGGCGGCTGGCCGCGCATCATTCCCTCGCCGCCGGGGCGCTCCTGGAGCACGAGTCGACGTTCGGGTTGCGCGCGCTCACGAACTTCGATTTCGAGCGCCAGCAGCCGCTGCCCGCCTTCGTCTCGGTGCCGGCGCTGGTACCCGACGCCGGCCGCACCGTGGCCAGCCTGTACGCGCAGGACGCGTGGAACCCGACCTCGCGGCTGGGGGTGACCGGCGGCCTGCGCCTGGACCACTACAGCGACGCCGGGGCGAGCCTGCAGCCGCGCCTCTTCGGCGTCTATCGGTTCCCGCGCAACCTGACCGCGAAGCTCGGATATGGGCGGGGCGCGCGCGCGCCCAGCTTCCTCGAGCAGTTCTACGGCTCTCCCGCTTTCCGCGCGAACGCCGCCCTCGACCTCGTGCGCAGCGACTCGCTGGACGCGACGGGGATCTACCGGCGCAAGGACCTGCGCCTGGCCGTCTCCGCCTATCGCACCTGGCTGCGGGACGGCATCGGGCCGGACGTGGAGGGGATCGTGGCCGTGGGCACGCCCCCGCCGACTTTCCGGAACTTTGCCGGGATCGATGCCCGCGGGATCGACCTCGAGGCCGCGCGCACGCTCTCGGGCAGCCGTTCGGTCGCCTTCGTCTATTCGCTCCAGCACGCGGAGGAGAGCCGGACAGGGCGGCGGCTGGCCGGCGTGCCGTCGCACCTGGGCCGGCTCTCCGCGACCTTCGGCGCGGGGAAGTACGTCATCTTGTCGCCGAGCCTGACTGTCCGCGGCTCGCGGCCGCGCGCCGCCGGCGATACGCGGCCCGACCGCGACGGGTACGCGCTCTTCGACCTCGCCGCGCGCATCCACAACTTCCACCCCGCCCTCGAGCTCAGCGCGGTCGTGCGCGACCTCTTCGGCACCGACTACGTCGACCCCGCGCCCGTGGGCGGCCTGCCCGGCGACTACCCGCGGACCGGCCGCTCCCTGTTCATCAAGGCGAAGTACAGGTTCTAGGATGGGACCCGGAGGACGGCGGGGCCGATGGCGCCGGGGAAGCAGCCGCGGCCTGCTCGCGACCGCGCTGGCCGCCCTGCTCTGCGCGCCGGCGGCGGGCACGGAGCCGATGCCCTTCCCGGCCGACGTGCAGATCACGCTGCTGCTCAAGATCCTGACCTACGATCGCTCCTTCCAGGCCAAGGCCAAGTCCGCCGTCACCATCGGCGTCGTCTACGTGGCCGCCGATCCGGAATCGGTCAGGGCCAAGGATGAGATCCTGAAGACGCTGCAGCTGGTGGCCGACCGCACGATCAAGAACGTGCCCATCCGGGCCGTGGCCCTCGAGTACCGGGATCCCGCGGGGCTGGGGAAGATCGCGCAGAAAGCGGGGATCAACGTCTTCTACGTCGCGCCCGGCAACGCGTATTCCCTGCGCGAGCTCCTGCGCGTGAGCCACACCCAGGGCATCACCACCGCCACCGGCGTGCCCGAGTACGTCCAGCGCGGGGTGGCCATCGGGATCGGGATCAAGGCGGACAAGCGGCCGGACATCCTCATCAACCTGCCCAGCTCGCGGCAGGAGGGCAGCGAGTTCGACGCCACCCTCCTGCGCATCGCCACGGTGGTGAAGTGATGCTGCGCTGGATCATCCGCAAGCTCTCGATCCGCCGCAAGATCGTCGCCATCACCATGATCACGTCCCTGGTGGCGGTCGTGGTCGCCTGCGCGCTCTTCATCTTTTACGACGTGGATTCCTTCCGCCGCAAGATGAAGGACGACATCAAGGTGGTGGCGGAAGGCCTCGTCATCAACTCGACGCCCGCCCTGCAGTTCGAATCGCTCGATTCGGCCACGGCCATCCTGGACGCCCTGCGCGCCTACGAGCACATCGTGACCGCGATCATCTTCGACACGGCGGGCAGGAGACCCCTACTTCGAGGGCAACCACCTCCAGATCTTCCGCAGCGTGCGCCGGGACAAGGAGGTGCTGGGCACGGTGTACATCCGCGAGGACACGGAGGAGCTGCGCTCGCGCACGGCGACCAACACGGAGGCCGCCGCCATCGTGGTGCTGGGATCGCTGCTGGTCGCCCTCGTCCTCTCCTCGCGCCTGCAGAAGCTGATCTCCGCGCCCATCCTGAGGCTGGCCGACCTGGAGAGCCGCGTCAGCCGCGAGAAGGACTTCTCCCTGCGCGCGACCAAGGACTCCGACGACGAGCTGGGGGTCCTCATCGACGGCTTCAACGACATGCTCGTGCAGATCCAGGAGCGCGACGCCGAGCTCACGGTCGCCAAGGAAGCGGCCGAGCAGGCCAACCGCACCAAGAGCGCCTTCCTCGCCAACATGAGCCACGAGCTGCGCACGCCCCTCAACGCCATCATCGGCTACAGCGAGATGCTGCAGGAGGAGGCGGAGGACAGCGGCAACACCGACGCCGTGCCCGACCTCCGGAAGATCCACGGCGCGGGCAAGCATCTCCTGGCCCTCATCAACGAGATCCTGGATCCGGCCCGGCTCGGCGTGGGAACCGCGGACGAGGTGGAGGCGGCGAGCGCGCGCATCCGCCACGACCTGCGCACGCCCGTCAATGCCATCCTCGGCTACAGCGAGATGCTCATCGAGGACGCCACCTCGTCCGGCCAGGACGGCTCCACCGACGACCTCAAGCGAATCCATGGCGCGGGCCAGAAGCTCCTGTCCGTGATCGACGACCTCGGGCGCCTTTCGACGGGGGCGCGCAGTGGGGCGGCGGAGGAGCGCGACGCGCGAGTGTCCACGATGATCGAGCAGGCGGTCTCGTCCCTGCGCACGCGCGACGAGCAGGACCACAAGCCGGCGGAGGGCGGCCGCATCCTCGTCGTGGACGACAACGAGATCAATCGCGACATGCTCTCGCGGCGGCTCGTCCGCCAGGGCTACACGCCCTTCACCGCCCAGAACGGCCGCGAGGCCCTGGAGCGCCTGCGCGCGGAGCC
>QHVP01000269.1:4853-18274 GCA_003222295.1 Acidobacteriota bacterium
AACCCCGTCGTCCTGCGCGCGCGCATCGGGGCCAGCCTGGAGAAGAAGCGCCTGCGCGACCGCGAGGTCCTCTACCTCGGCCAGATCGAGGCGGAGAAGAAGCGCTCGGACGAGCTCCTGCACGTCATCCTGCCTCCCGACATCGTCAAGGAGCTCAAGTCCAACGGCTTCGTCGCCCCCCGCCGCCACGAGGACGTGGCCGTGCTCTTCTGCGACATCGTGGGGTTCACCCCGTACTCCGCCTCCCGCCAGCCGGAGGAGATCGTGGCCGCGCTGCAGCAGCTCTTCGAGGCCTACGAGGACCTCTCCGCCCGCCACGAGATGTACAAGATCAAGACCATCGGCGACTCGTTCATGAGCACGGCCGGCCTGCTCCTGCCTGCCGCCAATCCCGTCCTCTCCGCCGTGCGCTGCGGCCTCGAGATGGTGAGCGCGGCCAAGAACCTGCCCGCGGGATGGGACGTGCGGGTGGGGATCCACGCGGGGCCGGTGGTGGCGGGGGGGGTGGGACGGAAGCAATACCTCTACGACCTCTGGGGAGACACGGTCAACACGGCCGCGCGCGTGGAGAGCCACGGCTCCAAGGCGGGCGTCAACGTCAGCGCGTCGGCCTGGCAGCGCATCAAGGCCGACTGCCAGGGGCGGTCGCTCGGACTCATCCCGGTCAAGGGCAAGGGGGAGATGGAGATCTTCCGCGTGGAGGCGCTCCGCTAGCCTTCCGGGGCGGCGCCGAAAAAGGCGTCTCCGCCACGCGGCATCGAGGTCGGTCGCCTAGACTGAAAACTGGCCTGGATGGAGGAGCACATGAAGCAATCCCTGACCGCGGGCGCGCTGGCCGTCGGCGCCATCGCCAGCGCCGCCGCCGCGTCCGCCAAGGACGTCACGATCCCCAAGGGCACCTATCTCGAGCTCAAGAGCGCCTCTGCCTTCGACAGCGAGCACGCGACCAGGGGCGACACCTTCACCGCCACCGTCATACGCGGGCTCTGGGTGGACGGCCAGCTGGCCATCCCCTCCGGCAGCACGGTGACCGGCACCATCAAGTCGGTGCGTTCGCCCCGGGACGGCGCGAAGTCGGGGTCCGTGGGCGTCAAGTTCGAGTCGCTGAGCGCCGGCGGCCGCACCTATCCCGTGGACGGCGTCCTCGTGAGCCTCAAGGCCGACGAGCGCAAGAAAATCCTCGAGCAGCAGGGCAAGATCACGACCGGCCGCAAGGTGGACGTCATCCTCATCGGCCAGGGCACCGAAGCGGACATGAAGGTGGACACGCTCGTCGGCATCAGCGGCGCCGACCGCGACGACCTCGCGGACCAGTGGGCCAAGTCCGGCCTCGGGCCGGCGACCGTGCACGTCAGCCCGGGCACGATCCTGACCATGCAGCTTGCGAAGACGGCCACCCTCGCCGCCACCGGCGGAAGCCGCGTCGACGGCGATCGGAACATCTACACGTCCGCGGAGGTGGTGAAGTCCCTGCAGCGCGCGCTGAGGAGCCGGAACTACTACGCGGGGGAGCCGACGGGGAACCTCGACCAGGCCACGCGGGACGCCCTGGCCAGCTTCCAGCTCGACCAGCGGCAGCCCGCGACGGGCGACGCCGACGAAGCGACGGTACAGGCCCTCGGGATGAACACGGCCTCCGCGAACAGCAACAAATAGCGGCGAAGGGTTAGCGGGCCTGACCGTTCGCGTCGGACAAGGCCGTCGCGTCCGATTTCTGCACCGCGCGGCGCTGTGAGACCTGCTCATCCGGTGCGAGGCGGCGCCGCGACGCCAGGTCTCGCCACGCCTCCGCGGCCTTGGCATACCAGCCGCGGGCGACCACCTCACGCTCGACACGGGCGCGGGCCGTGCGCGTGGCGCGCGCTTCGGCGACGAGCGCATCGCCCAGGCCCTCGTAGAGCCGTGCCAGCTCCGCCCCCTCCCGGACGCGGGCGTCGGGGGCCTCGAGGAGGGGCTGCGCCGCGCGGTAGAACGCGAGGGCGGCGCCGCGGTCGTGGCGCTGGAGAGCCAGGTCCCCGAGATGCCTGCGGACGCCGGCCAGCTCCGCGCGGTTGTCGAGGTTGGTGGGGCTCTTGGCGAGGACCGCTTCGAGTATCGAGGCGGCGCGCGCGAAGACCTCGGCCGCGTCCCTTCGGCGGCGCTCCCGTTCGAGCGCGCCGCCGAGCACGCTCAAGGCGTAGCCGAGATCACCACGCGCCTGGGTGTTGGCGGCGTCCGCTCGCGCGAGCGGCTCGAAGAAGGCGATTGCCCGACGGGCATGGCGCTCCGCCTCGGCGGGGGCCGTCTCGGTCAACGCTCCGGCAAGACGCAGCGCGGACGTCGCGACGAGGCGGAGGACGTCCGCCCGTCGATTGGGCTCGCGCGCCACCTCGCCGAACATCGCGTCCGCCCGACGGGCCCACTCTAGCGACTGGTCCGGAAGGCCGGCGGCGGCGGCCGCGTCCCCCAGCTTCAGGTAGGCGAGCGCGATGTTCCCGCGCGTGCGGACATCGGTTGGATGGGCCGCCAGCATGACCTGCCACACGTCGGCCGCGCGCCGGAACTCCTCGCCCGCGCCGACGCCGTCGTCGCGCTGAAGCGCGACCTGCCCGAGGTACCAATGTGCACTCGCCACCTGACGGCGGTAAGACATGTTGCCGGGATCGGTCCCGGAGAGCTCTTCGCCCAGCCGCAGCAGCTCGCGGTAGTGCTGCGCGGCGCGCGCGCCATCGCCTTGTGTCCAGGCGTGCGTGCCCAGCGCGGCGTGCGCGGCGGAGAGCCCGCTGAGGGTGGCGGGGCTGCGGTCGCGCGCGGCGAGCGTCTGGTACATCTCCAGGGCCCGGTTGTAGCTCGAGCGCGCGCCATTCATGTCGCCGAGGTTGGCGGCGGTCGGATTTCCCTGGATGTCCCCGATGCGCAGATACGCGGCGGCCAGTTCCTGCGAGAGTTGCCGGTCCGCCCCTGGCTCGTGCCATAGGCTGTCGAGGTACTCCACGGCCCGGGCCACGATGAGCTTGCGGGCGGCGGTGGAGCCGGGCACGCTCGCCAGCGCGTCGTTGAAGTCGAACACGACCGCGTTGGCCAGCTTGCGGACCATGTCGAAACGCTGCTGCGCGACCGCGCGTTCCCGCCGCGCCGTCCGGGCCTGATGGAGAGACACGCCGGTGGCGCCCAGGACGGCGGCCAGGACGACGGCCGTGGTGGCGACCGCGACTTTCTGCCGGGCGAGGAACTTCCGCGCGCGATAACGCCAGGAATCCGGCGCGGCCAGCACGGGCCGACCCTCGAGGTGGCGCCGGATGTCCTCGGACAGCTCCTGGACGGTCGCATAGCGCCGCTCGGGCTCCTTGCGCAGCGCCTTCAAGATGATCGTGTCGAGGTCCCCCCGCAGCTCGGCGGCCGTCGTGAGCGGGCGCGGGCCTGCCGACCGGGTCAGGGCCAGGCTCGGCAGCGGCGGCTCCGTGTCACAGATGGCGCGGACGATGTCCGGGAGCGAATCGCCGCGAATCGAGAACGGAGTCCTTCCCGTGAGCAGGACGTCGAGCACCACCCCCAGCGAGTAGACGTCGCTGACGGTCGTCACCGGCTGGCCCCGCACCTGCTCGGGGCTCGCGTACTCCGCCGTCATCATCGGCAGCAGCGTGGCCGTGGGGACCTCCTCCGGATCCACGCCCACCGCCAGCAGCTTCGCGATCCCGAAGTCGAGCAGCTTGGGCAGGCCGTCGGCGGTGACCAGGATGTTGGCCGGTTTGAGATCCCGGTGGACGACCAGGTTCTGGTGCGCATACTGCACGGCCCCGCAGACCACGCGGAACATCTCGAGGCGCGGCGCCGTGCGCACGCCACGCCCATTGCAGTAGGCGTCGATGGGCTCGCCCTCCACGTACTCCATCACCAGGTAGGGCTGGCCCTCGTCCGTCATTCCTCCGTCGAGGACACCCGCGATGTGGGGATGCTGCAAGCGGGCCAGGATCTGACGCTCCTGCCGCAGCCGCTGCAGGTGCGGCGGTCCCGCTCCGCCGTGCACGAGCTTGAGGGCGACCGTCTTCTGGAAGACGTCGTCGTCCCGCACGGCCCGATAGACCACGCCCATCCCGCCCTGGCCCGCGCTGCCGACGATGCGATAGGGCCCGATGCGCCGGCCCTCGAGGCTCGGGCGCTCGGTGGTGGGCACGGCGGGCAAGGACAGGAACTCGGGGGCGTCGCGCTCCGCGCGCAGGAGCGACTCGACTTCGCGCTGGAGCTCGGCGTCGCCGCGACAGGCCTCGCGCAGGAAGCCCGGCCGCGCCGCGCCCGGATGCTTGCGCGCGTCCTGGAAGACCCTCTTGACCGCTTGCCACGCCGCAGGGCTCATCGCCCGCTCTGGTCGCCGCGGAGCTGGCGGTAGAGCCAGGCCTTGGCCATCGCCCATTCCGCGCGGACCGTCCGCTCGGACACTCCCGTCACCTGCGCCGTCTCCTCGATGGTGAGCCCGCCGAAGCACCTCAATTCGACGATTCGGGCCTCGACGGGATCGAAGGTGGCCAGGGCCGAGAGCGCTTCGTCTAGGGCGAGCACGTCGACGCGGCGGGCGGGCAGGTCGGGGAGCCCGGCCAGCGAGAGCGGCGGCAGCGCTCCGCCTCGCTTGGCCGCCGCCACTCGCCGCGCGTGGTCCACGAGGATGCGCCGCATGAGCTCGGCGGCGATGGCGAAGAAATGCGAGCGGTTCTGCCACCGCACCTGCCGCTGGTCGACCAGGCGCAGGTAGGCCTCGTGCACGAGGGCGGTCGTCTGCAGGAGGTGGCCGGGGCGCTCCTTGCGCAGCCGGGAGCGGGCGATCTGCCGCAGCTCCTCGTAGACCAGCGGAATCAGCCGGTCTAGGGCGGACTGATTGCCTTCGCTCCAGTCGAGGAGCAGCTCCGTGACTGGCCCCGGGGATACCACGACACTCCAGCGACGGGTTCGCCCATACTGACCACGGCTCGGGTTCCCCTTCGGGTTCCCGCCCGCACCAACGTCCATCTGAATGAAGTGCCGCGGATTCTAGACCTGGCGGGCCCCACTGGCAACCGGACCGGGCCCGCCGCGACGCACCCCTCAGTCGGGGGCCTCTATTGAAGGACGCCCAGCCAGGCGCGAACGACTCGCTCCAGGGCAGCGGGTCCGTTGAGCACGCCGCTGATCTCCCATTCGATCTGGCCGCGCCGGACGCCGAGGAGGATCGGCACCTTCTCGGCATGCAACGCCTTGGCTGCCTCGCCGCCGGGATCGGCGTACCAGGTGCGTCGCTCCGCCTCCGCCGGCGTCGCCGGCATCGCCTTCCGCACGTAGGCATCGGCGATGGACGGCTCCGCTCCGACCACGAGCACCACGCGTCCGCGCGCTTCTCCCAGGCGCCAGCCTTCGAGCGTCTCCAACAGACGCGGGCAGGACGGGCAATCGGGATGCACGTAGAGAAGCAGCCACTGCTCATGAGGGGCGAGCTGCGCGCTGGACCGCGCCTCGCCTTGCAACGTCAGGACCTGGAAGCCCGGCAATGGCTTGCCGGCCAGGGCCGGCCGCGCGGCGACGAGGACCAGGAGGAGCACCGCGGCCGAGCCCCGGATGCGACACGGCACGCGACGTCCATCCTTTCTCACGAGGCGGGCTGCTGGAAGGTGGCCCTGGCCTCCACGGTGTAGGTCCCCGCGGCCAGGTTGACGGTCACCGTCCCCGAGCAGGTCCCATTGGCATCGCAGCCCCCTAGCGTGGCGCTGGCGACGATCGGAGGGGCGCCGACCCGCGCCTTCACCTTGACCTCCACCGCGGTGCCCGACGGCACGCCGCTCGTCTGCACGTCGATGCTGGTCGGGCCGGGCGCGGGCAATTGCACGTCCACGACGCCGAACACACCCTGCGGCGTCGGTGGGACGGCCTGGCCGGCCACGGCCGTGATCGACACCTTCGGGTTGAAGGGGTTCACGATCGGTCCCGGGTTCGCGGTGCGCGTGGCCACGGGCTGTGTCTGCGAGACGCCCATCGTGACGTTCAGCGCCTCGAGTCGGATGGCGCCGAAATCGGACGCGAAGCCGTCGTCGTATCGCGTTCCGGGCCTCGCCGAGATGGTGCCGGCGCCCGCGATCGTGTTGGCCAGCAGGCGGACCGCCCCGCCGCTGCCGCCCGCGCCCCCTTTGGCACACGGCCACTCCGGGGAGGCGCCCCCGTTTCCACCATTGGCCTCGATCTGGCCGTCGAGCGTGATCGTGCCGTTGGCCGCGATGAGCAGCGCCCCGCCGCCGCCACCACCGCCGCCGGCGGAGCCCATCGAGCCGGAGGGACATGCCGCCACCCCGCCGTTGCCGCCGCCGCCGCCGGAGCCGCCGACCAGCGGCAGGAGGTCGGAGGACGACACAAACGAGCCGCCGCCGGCGAGTGTCCCCGGCGACGCCGTCCCGCCCAGTCCGCCGCCGGGACCGAGGCCGGCCCCGCCGTCGGACACGAAGTTCACGGTCCTGTAGGCGCCATCGCCGCCGCGGAATCCGCCCGGGCCGCCGCGGCCGCCGGCGGCGAACGTGTTGAACGAACCGTTGCCGCCGTTCGCGCCCGAGATCCTCACGGTCGTACCGCTGCGCAGCTCGACGTCACCCTTGACCAGGATCGTGATCGGCGTGTTGGCCGCATTGGCGGCAAACCTCAGCTCCGCGCCGCAGCAGGGGAGCGCGCCCCGCCATTCCACGTGGATGCTGTCGAACACGAGGACGCCGTCGGGCGGGACGGGCAGCAACAGTGAGTTGTAGTTCTGGACGGTGCCCGCGGGCCACGTGCCGTTGTCGCGCGTGTCGAACGCGCCCAGGCTGGCGGGATGGCTGGCGCAACCGCAGATGTCGGGCGGCGGCGGCGACTGCGCGTGGGCCGGCCAGGTCAGCACGCACACCAGCACCACGGCGACGAGCGACACGGGGCGTCTGCGCGGGGCAGACGCCGGCAATGGCATCCTCATATAGCTCTCCCTCGGCTCACGGCTTCACCTCGACACCGATCACGGGTGCGAACACGGTCGGAATCATCGACGCCGGCGGCGTGCCCACCACCACTACGACCTGGCGCCGCTCCCCGCTGGCCTCCACCGTCAGGGTCGCGACACCCTGCGTCCCCGTGGTGACGATGAGCGTCGCTGACTGCTGGCTAGCGGGGATCGAGACCGCGCTCGAGACGGTGGCCACGGACGGATCGGTCGTCACCACCGTGACGGGCACCGCGGTCGCGCTGGGCGCGCCCAGCAGCGCGACGGTGAGCGGCTGCTCGGCGGAGGTCGGCGTGAACACGAGGCCGGCCGAGCGGACGGGTGACACGCGCGCGCCGACCGGGCTGGCCAGCGTCAAGGGCGCGTCGCCCGCGGGCGGTGGACCCACCACCACCGTCAACTGCCGCACCTCCGTGCCCGCCTGGAACGTCAGCACCGCCGATCCCTCCGTGCCCGTCGTCACCGTCACCGCCGCGCTGCGCTGGCCGGCCTCGATCTGCACGAAGTTGGGAACGGTGGCGACGCCGACGTTGCTGGTGACCACGGTCACGATGGTCGTGGCCGGCGCGGGCACGGACAGGAGCACGACGGCAAACGTGGCCTGGCCGGCGGGTGAGGTGAACACGCGGCCCGCGGACGGCACCGGCAAGAGCGTCACCCCCACCGGCGCGGCCACGATCGGACCGAGCGTACCCGCCGGCGGCGTCCCCACGATCACCGTGATCTGGCGCAGCTCGCTGCCCGCGCGCAGCGTCAACACCGCCGTGCCCTCGGCGCCGGTGACGATGGTGAGGGCCGCGGTCTGGCTGCCGGCCGCGATCGAGACGGGGCCCTCGACGCGGGCCACGGCGGGGTTCGTGCTGGTCACGATCACCGCGATCGGTGTCGAGGCGGGAGCGCTCAGCAACTGCGCGGTCACCGTGCGCTGGCCGCTCGTCACCGTGAAGAGCTGGCCCACGGTGGGCACGGGGAGCAGGCGCGTGCCCACCGGCGGCGCGCTGGGCGCCAGGGTCTTGGCCACGGGGTCGCTCACCGACGCCACCGCGGCCGCATCCCCGCGCGTGGAGCTGACGGTGATGGTGGTGTTGCCCACCGCGGCCCCGGCCACGGGGATGCCGACCTGTGTCTGGCCGGCGCTCACCACCACCGGCCCGGCGGGCAGCTTTACTATGGCGGGATCACCGACGGTCAGCATCACCGGCAGGTCGGCCGGGATCGGGCTCGAGAGCTGCACGCTGAGCGTGCTCGTCCCGCCGTGCGGCACACCGATCAGCGTGGGCGCGACCTGCAGGCCGACCACCACGCTGACTGTGACCTCGTCGCGGGCCACCTGCACGCCGTTGGCATCGCGCCCGACGGCGGCGACGGTCAGCGTCGGCGACTGCGCGCGCGCGGGCACGTCGAAGGCCGTGGTGAAGACCGGGCCCGTGACCGCGGGCAGGGTCTTCCCGTTGGCCTCGAAGGTGACGGTGGAGATGGCGAGCGACGCGCTGGCGCGTGCCTCCAGCGTGATCCTCCGCTTCTCCACGACGTCCTCGCCACGCGCCGGCCGCGTGACGCCGAAGGACGCCGTGGTGAAGCCGAAGACGAGTGGCTGCGTCAAGGGCTGTCCGCTCGCATCGGCGAGCGGGTTGGCCGCGGCGTCCTTGATGGCCGAGGTGAGGGTGATGGAGACGGCGGAGGCGAAGGGCAACGCCTGCGCCGGTGTGAAGCGGGCGGTGGTGTTGCCGTTGACCAGCGTCAGCGCGCCCGCCACCGTGGTCGAGCCCGTGCTCACGCGCAGCGACGTGCCGCTCAGCGTGGCGGGATCGATCGGCTCGCTGAAGGTCACGTCGACCAGCGTGGCCGGTGGTACCTCCGTCGCGTTGTTCGCGGGCTGGACGGCGGCCACGCGCGGAGGCGTGAGGTCGGGCTGCTTCGTCGTGAACGTGCTGGTGACGGCGGTCGCGAGGCCGTTCCCGGCGCGGTCGGTGACGCTCGTGCCGACGCTGAGCGTGAACGCCGCCCCCAGCGGCAGCGGCCGCGTCACCGGCGTGAGCGTGACCGTCCGCGCGTCGCTGGACAGCGCGTAGTTGACGGGCACGGCGGCGGCCCCGCGCGCGAGGCGCAGAGAGCTTTCGTTGACGCTCGGCGCCTCGATCGGCTCCGAGAACTGCACGGCGATGGTGGTGGCGGGATCGACGTCGGTGGCGCCGTCGGGAGGCTGGACGAAGCTGACCGCCGGCGGGACGACGTCGAGGACACTCACCGTGCGGGTCGCGCTCGACTGGTGGCCGGCGCCGTCCTTCGCGGTGGCGGCCAGGCTCAGGGTGCCGCCCACCGGCAGCGGCGCCGCGAACGGGATGGTGAAGGACTCCATCCGCGCCGCCGCCGGCGGCGTCACGGCCCGCGTCTCGGCGGCCGACGTCTCGCCGCTGGCCGTGAGCGCCATCGCGGTGAGGCCGCCCTGATCGCTGGCCTCGACGGTCACCGTGAGTGGCGTCCGCGGGTCGACGGCGGCGCCGGCGGGAGGGTTGACGATCGCCAGCATCGGCGCGATGGTGTCGACGTCGATCGGCGCGACCACGGTCCCGCTCGCGGTCACCGCGGCCAGGGTGGCGGCGCTGGCGGCCGCGCCCTGGTGGGCGAGAGAAGCCGTGACGGTGAACGTCCCAACGGGCAGGAGCGGGAAGATGTACGCCCCGCCCACGCCCGAGGTCGTGCTGAAGCCGAATCCGGTACCGCTGATGGTGGCGGTGGCCGCCACCGACGCGCCGGGGAAGGCCGCGCCGTCGAGGGTGACCGTCCCGCGCACGAGGCCGGTGTTGGAGAAGACGACGTCCTGCTGCGCGGCGGATGCGCCGGGGGCGAACTGCCCGGTCACGGCCGGCGAGGTGATCGCGGACGCCTGAGGGTGATCGGCTTCGAGGGTGAATGATTCGACGGGGATCGCGCGCGAGGAGCCGGTCTCGTTGAAGCTGGAGGCCACGGTGAAACCGCCGCTGGAATCGCTGGTGGCCAGGTAGGTGCGACCGAAGAGGACGTCGCTGCTCCGGAAGCGGACGGGCGCACCCGCGATCGTCGTCTGCGCGTCCCCGGCCAGGACGTGGCCGCTGACGGTCCCGGCCAGCGAGGGGAGCGGGGCGAGCGCGCTGACCCCGTCCGCGGGCACGGCGAAGTTCTGGATCTGGCCGATCTCCTCGAGGCTGAGGCCCTGCAGAGCCTCGGGCGGGACCTGGGCCAGGCGCTCGGCGGAGGCCTGTGCCGCCGCGCGAGTCGTCTGCTGCACGATCTGGCTCCACTGATAGACGAGCTTCCGCGGCGCGTCCGGCCCGGCTCCGTCCAGGCCGAAGCTCGCCACGTCCGCCGCGCGCCCGGCGGCGCCGCCCCCGTCGAACACGAAGGCGGTGGTGGGGAACCCTCCGGACAGGAAGGGATCCGCGTCCTTGCCGTCGTCGAGCATCACCCAGCGGTCGGCGCCCGCGCCGTTTCCGACGCCGAGCACGGCGTCCCCGCTCGAGGTGGCCACGATGGTGGAGTCCACGCCGGAGCCGCGGTTCATGAAGGTGGTGACGCGCGCGTCGAAGGTCACCGGCGCCTCCGTGGCGTTCGTGAAGGCCTCGAGGTAGCGCGCGAAGTACCCGGACGCGGGCACGAAGACCTTCCGGACGACGGACAGCCCGCCCAGGTTCTCCTGCTGGATGGCCAGCTCGCGGCCCTTCTCCTCGAACGCGGCCACGTTGGCCCCCGCGAATCGCGTGGGACCGTCGGAGCCGACCACGTCGAGGAGCAGCGCGCCGCCGCTAGCGCCGGCAAACACGAATGACGACCCGTCACGGAGGGAGCCGCTGGGCTGGACGTCGAAGGCGAAGTTGTTGCCGTCCCACCGCGTCGCCGGCAGGTCCACGAGGTTGCTCTGCAGGACCAGGTTCACGGTGGCGGTGGCGCCGTGCGCCTCGACGTGGCCCGCGCCCTCGCCGCGCAGGCGCAGCGCGTCATGGGTGACGCTGACGGTGAAGTCGCCGACGGGGACGCCGTCGATGGTGTAGACGCCGATGGCATTGGTCGACGCGCCGCGGAATACGGGGAATCCGGGATCGAGGCCCTGCAGGCGCACGGTCAGGCCGGCGCCGCCGGAGGCATCCGGCGAGAGCGGGTTGATCACCTGTCCGGTGACCGTCCCCAGGCCGACCCACGTCATGTTCGCGGTGGCGACCTGGCCCTCGGCCGAGAGCACGATCGGCGTCTTGAACTTCGCACGCAGCCGGTTCTGCGCGTCGTAGGCGACGAGCGTGTAGGTGCCGAGCTGGATGCCGTCGATGCGGTAGCTGCCGTCAGGCTGGATGGGCGCGGACGGCCCCTGTGGCTGGACGAACACCGTCCCGCCGCCGGTCGGCGTCTGGCCGTTGGGCTCGAACACGGTGCCCACGATGCTGCCGGTGGGCTCGAGCGTGACCACGACGGGCTGGATCTCGCCTTCCGCCAGCGTGCCCGCGGCGAAGCCATGGAGCGCGCCCGCGATGGCGTGCACGTTGAAGGGTCCGACGATCACGTGCGGCACCAGGATCGCGCCCGTGACGTCGGTCTTGGCAAAGAGCGAATCGCTGGCCGCACCCGCGCCGGCGCTGATGACTACCGCCGCCCCGGGGACGGTGGGGCCGGCGGCGTCCTTGACCGTCACCGCGAGCGTGCCCTGGCCGAACAGCTTCACGTCCGCCGTCTCCGTGGCCCCCGCCTGGCTGAGCGTCCCGCTCGCGACCCCCAGCCCGCGCGTGCTCTCGTGGCGCACGATCACCGTGAAGCCGCCCAGGGGCAGGAAGTCGAGGGTGTAGTCGCCACTGCCATCCGTGATCGTGGAGACGCCCCCCGCGAAGACGCTGGCCCCGGCCACGATCGTGTGCCCGTCCGATCGCACCACATGATCCTTCAGGTTGCCGTAGCTCGAGAGCTTGACCACCTCGGTGACCGTCTGCCCGTGGCTCGCGATCGCGCCCGCCACGGAAGCAGCCTGGTTCGTCACGATGTCGTGCGCCTGGATGGTGAAGTTGCCGATGAGGACGTTCGGGAAGGTGAAGGTGCCGCCGGCATCGACCGCGCGGCTGATGGGCGCCGCGCTTCCGAAGATGCTGTAGGTGTACAGCGTCACCGTCGCCGTCTCCACGGGGTTGTCGCTGCCGTCGCGGACCACACCGTCCAGGGTGCCGCGGCCCAGATAGACGACGTCGGCCGTCAGCTCCTGGCCGCTCGCGGCGAGCGTGGCCGGCTTGCGCCCACGGTTGCCGTCCGGTGCGGAAGCTTCCACCACGTAGTCGCCCAGCTTGAGGTGCCGGAACTCGTACCCTCCGCCGGCCACCGTCACGTCGGTGGCGACCAGCGAGGTGGGCGTGCCTGCCACCGCCTCGAACAGCCGCACCTGCACGCCCGCCCCGGCGGGGTCCTGGTCCTGCTGCCGCACCGTGCCGCGGATGAGGCCGTCCTCGAGGAGCACGATGTCGGCCAGCTCCACGAAGCCGTTGGTCCGGTTCATGGACCCCGACCCGAAACCGAGGAGGTGCGTCGTCTCGTCGACGTCCTTGCGCGCGATGACCGAGACAAAGGGCCCGGCGACGCCGGTCAAGAGGAAACGCCCGTCGGGTCCCGTCGTGCCCGTCACCTCCAGCACGGCGCTGGTGACGGTGACGTGCGCGCCCTCCACCGGGTCGAGCTGTGCGTCGCGCACGCGGCCGGTGACGATGCCGCCTTCGACCGTCACCGTCATGCTGCCGCGCTGCACGCCCGCGACCGACGCGTTGACGAAGCTCGTCCCGCCGCCCACGCCGGTCACGGCGATGGTCTTCGAGGTCTCACCCGCCGCGAACACGACCGACGAGGTGACCGTGGCCACGCTCGCATCGGCGTCGAAGGTGACGGTCGTGCCGCCTGCGGGCGAGGGCTCGGGCAACGAGACGGTGACCTCGGCCGCCTGGCCCGCGTTAACGATGAGCGAGGTCTGCCCGAAGGTGACCTCCGGAAGCGCCTGCACGGTCAGCGACAGGACGGCGGGCGTGCTCGCATTGCCGGCCAGGTCGAAGGCGCGCGCGTGCAGCTCGAGCACCGCGCCCGCCGTCGCCGCCGCGGGCACGGTAAGGGTGAAGGAGGCCTGGCCGTCGGTGGTGGGCGGTGAGAACTGCTTCGCCTCCGGGCCGAAGGTGAAGGCGCCGGTGCTGGTCAGCTCCACCTGGGCGACGCCCAGCTCGTCCTGGGCGTGCGCGACCACCGTGAAGCTGCGGCCGCGCACGATGTCGAGCCCTCCCGACTCGGTCTGCAGCGTGACCGTGGGCGGGACGCGGTCGGCCACCGGAAGCACGAGCTGCGCGGCGGCGCCGACGTTGCCGGCGCGGTCGGCGGCGCTGGCGTCGAGCTTCAGCACACCCGTGGAGGGCGCGCCGGAGGGGACGCTGACGGTGAAGGAGGTCACGAGAGAGCTCGGGGCCGGCTCGTC
>QHVP01000269.1:18313-22673 GCA_003222295.1 Acidobacteriota bacterium
CGTGCCGGAGGTGGCGCCCGTGATGGCCACCGCGGGGGCGACGGCATCGAGGACGGTGATGGCGACCGGGGCCGCCTCCACCGTCTGGTTCCTCGTGTCCCTGCCCGAAGCCCGGATGAGGATGCTGGCCCCCGGCGCGGCCGCGGCCGGGACCACGAAGCCGAAGGTCTCCGTCCGCTCCGCGCTGGCCGGCTGGACCGAGCGCACGGCGGCGTCCTGCGGCTGGCCCGTCTCCGCCCGGTAGCTCGCCTGCGTGACGCCCCCGTCGTCGGTCAGCTTGACCACCACGTCGACCTGGTCGCCGTTCTTGAACGAGGCGCCCGGCGCAGGCGAGAGGATGGTGACCGTCGGCGGGAGGTCGGGGATCACGGTGACGAAGATGCTCGCGGGCTGGCCGCGATTGCCGGAGGTGTCGGTGGCGATCGCGGAGACCTTGATCTGGGCCCCGGGCCCGCCCAGCGCCGGCCGGGCCTGGAGGCTGAGGGCGAACGGCGCGGGCGAGGTGGCGGCGAAGGCGTCGTTGAGGAAGAAGTCGACGAAGAGCACATCGTGGGTGGTGCCCACGTTGGCGGTGACGGTCGAGATGCCGTCCTCCACCACCTGGCCGTTGTTGGACGCGGTCAGGCCCAGCACCGCGGGCGGCGTGCTGTCGGTGGTCATGAACGTGTAATCGGTGCCGGAGGTGGGCGTGAAGACCGCGGCGGTGTTGCCGAGGATGAGGTCGACCCGCCCGTCCACGGCGGCGGAGGCGGCGGTGGTGAGTCGCAGCGTGGGCGGCCCTCGGAAGTCGGTGGCGTCGATGGGCTCCGAGAACTTCAGCCGGACGACGGTGTCGATGGTGACCCCGCTGGCGCCCGGGGCCGGGGTCAGGCCGATCACGGACGGCGGTGTCACGTCCAGTGTCGTGAAGGTGGACGCGAACTCCCCGGCCATGACCTGCTCGGCGGGGAAGGCGCGGTCGCGCAGGCCCGTGACGCGCACCTCGTAGCGCGTCTCGGGCGAGAGCGGGCCGAGCGGCGTGAACTCCGCGACCGTGTCGTTCTCGGCGGTCGTGAAGCTGCCCGCCACCGGGCCGGTGGCGGAGAGGACCTTGACCGTGTCGAGCGTGACGCTGCCCGGGTCCACGGGCTCGGTGAAGGTCACACGCACGGTGGAGGCGAGCGGGACGTCGAGGCGGCCGTTGGGGGGCGACACGGCCGCCACCGCGGGCGACGCGCCGTCCAGCGTCAACGTGCCGAGGTCGACGGTCCCCAGAGCGATGGTTCCGAAGCGTCGGGCGCGGCCGGCCCCGATGGGGTCCTCGAGCGTGAGCGTGAACGCCCCCACCGGCACGGCCGCGAACGCGAAGGCGCCGTCGGCCCCGCTCTCGGTGAAGAACTGCCGTCCGGCCACGGCCAACGTGCCCACGATGCCGCCGCCGGCGGCGCCGGTGGGCAGCATCACGCGCCCGGCCAGGCGTCCCGTGGGCTCGAGGACGATGTGCACGTCCTTGTGCTCGCCGGGGTTGAGGACGTCGCCCACCGAGCCCTTCAGGTGCGAGCCCTCGTCGCTGGCCGTCACCGTGAATCGCCTGGCGGCCAGGGCGGGGATCGTGAAGCGATGCGTCAGCGGGTCCACGAACGCGGTGCGGCGAACCGCGGGCTCGCCGATCAGCTCCACGCTGGCGGCATCGGCACTGAGCCCGTTCGAGAAGACGACCGTCCCCGAAACCTCGCCCAGTCCCTCGAGCACCACCTTCACCCGGCCGGCATCGCCTTCGAAGGCGACCTCGCCGATGGCGGACCCGGCGTCGACGCTGGTGGGCGATCCCGAGCGGGCCAGGACGGACGCGCGGCCCAGGGGCACGCCGTCGAACGCGAAGGTCCCGTCCGTGGAGGCCGTCACCCCGGGCGCGGAGGGCCCGCCGCAGACCAGCCCATAGCAGATGTCGACGTGCGCGTTGGCGGCGGGCGAGCCGTCGACGTTCACCACCGTGCCTTCGATGCGGCCGAAGGCCAGCCGCTTCACCGGCACCACCAGCGGCACGTCCACCACCTCGCCCGGCCGCGAGATGGTCGCCTGCGCGCTGCCGATGCCGACGACGCCCGGGTTCTGGGCGTCCAGGCGGAAGAACCCGACGGAGGCGCCGGGGAAGGAGAAGCTCCCGTCGGCAGCGCTGGTGGTCATCAGGCCGAGGCTCTGGCCCGAGGGAAGCTGCTGGCTGAAGGTCACGCGCCAGCCCTTGAGCGGCGCCAGCGTTCCCGCCGCCACCACCGTGCCGCGCACCACGGACATCGAGTCCTCGGTGACGTTGAGGTGGCTGACCTCCTGCCGGCTGACGAAGACCTGCCCCGAGGCGGAGCCGCGGCTGGCCGTGACCGGATCGAACACCTCGACGGTGAAGGGGCCGACGGGGATCGCGTCGTAGCCGTAGTGGCCGGCGGCGTCGGTGAGCGTGAAGGCCAGCGTGTTGCCGCCCTGGTTGATCACCACCTCGCAGTTGGGCGCCGGGGTCGCGCCATCCGGCCTGTACACCGTCCCCGACACCGTGCCGATCGCGTCCGAGAGGTACACGGTCACCGTCACCGCCTCGCCGTCCTTGGCCACGCGGGCCGCGGTCCGGCCGGCATCGAAGCCGTTGCCGTCCACGTCCGCGGCCATGACCACGAAGCGGCCCTCGGTCAGCGCGTCGGCGCCGCCGACGCGCACGATGCCGCTGTCGGCGCCGGCCTGGCCGGCCTTGCGCGTCATCTGGCGGCGCGGGTCGAAGAACTGGCTCTTGGGATCGGTGAGCGGGAAGTCGAGCTGCTCGATCGTCACCTGCGCCCCCGGGATCGGCTGCTGGGTGACGCTGGAGAGGACCTTCACCGTCACGTCGGCGCGGCCGAGCAGGCGCGCGGAGACGTCCGCCGTCTCGCCCGCCTTGACCGAGCCGTGCACGACGCCGATCTTGCCGGTCGAATCGTCCTTCACCACGAGCGTGAAGGTGCCCGCGTTGACGAGCGGGAAGAGGAAGCGGCCACCGTCCAGGACGGGCTCCGCCGTCTCCTGGATCCCCTGCGGGATGCTCACGCAGGAGGTCTCGCCTCCGCTGCTCTCGCTGCAGAACGACACGAACTCGTCGGACTTGTAGTGCACGACCAGGCTCCGCAGCGGGCCGGGTTGGACGGGCGTCACGCCGTCGGGCTCGAACACGGTGCCCGCCACCTGGCTCTTGGCCTTCAGCTCGAGCTGGACGTCGACGGTCGCGCCGGGGGGCGCGATCTCGCCGTCGAAGCTGATGGGATCGGGGCTGAACTGGCCGGCCGCGCGCAGCGTGAACCGGCCCGGCCACAGGCCCGCGAAGGCGAAGTGCCCGCACCCGTCCGCGTCGAGGATGCGGTAGTTCTGCACGAACTCGAAGTGCACGCCCACCCGCCCGCCCGCGACGGCCAACTGGTCGCCGGAGATCGACACCCGCGCCGTGAGCGGCCGGCGGACGGAGGCGTCGCAGGGGTCCTTGCCCGCGCCGGTGTCCGAGCTGTACACGACGCCAGTGACGTGCCCGCCGTTGCCGCCGCGGAAGTGCACGTCGGCGCGCGCCACCTGCTTGTCGAACTTCACGGCGACGCTCGCGAGGTTGCCGTCGCTGAAGTCGGAGGTGAAGGCGGAGACGCGGTACTTCCCCATCGGTATCTTGTCGACGCGATAGCCGCCGTCGCCGTTGGTGGTGGCCTCGCCCACGATGCAGATGCTGCCGCCCGGGCAGCGGTCTCCGTCGTTCTCGATGAAGACGTAGACCTTGATGCCGGCCGCGGGCGAGCCGTCCGCACGGGCGACGGTGCCGGCGACACTGCCGAGCGCGCCCAGGATGAGCGTCACCGGGAGGTCCTCGCCCGGCCGCGTGAGGTCGATCTTCGCGCTGGCGCGCGAGCCGAGCTGCGCGCTCACGGCCACGATCTCGCGCTGCATGCCGATGGGCACGTCCACGAGGTGGAAGGCGCCGGTGCCATCGGTGTTGGTCAGGCTCAGCCCGCCGCCCACCGTCGCCCCCGCCACGCCCTGGCCGGAGGGATCGAGCACGACGCCGTGCACGGCGCCCAGCCCTCCGAAGATCTTCACGTTGACGTCGGCGGTGCCTCCCGCGGCCAGCACCACTTCGCCGTCGCCTTCCTGGAGCGCGGCCTGGTCCAGGGCGTGCACGCGCAGCGCGCCCGCCACCACGTCCGCGAACGAGAAGCTGCCGTCGGCGGCGGTCCTGGCCAGGGCCACCGCGCAGTCGCTCCCCGCCGCGTCGGGACAACCGACCCCTTCCTGGCTGTTGGGCCGGTAGTACACGACCACGGGCAGATCGCCGACGGGAAGGTCCGGGCGATCGCGCAGCACGTGGCCGGTCACCGTC
>QHVP01000270.1:0-4692 GCA_003222295.1 Acidobacteriota bacterium
GAGGGCCGCATGGTCGCGTCCGAGGAGTGGCAAGGGCAGCTCGCGGAACGCGGCCTGTTCTCGCCCGGCGCGCTGCAGGGCAAGCTGGAGGAGTAGGTGGACCGCTTCTCGGCCCGCAGCTTCAGGGCCCACGAGCTGGCGGAGCGCGGCCTCCGCGATCTCGTGCGAAGTCGGATCGACACCACCCGCGAGGTGGTCTTCCAGCCTCTGGGGACGCGGTTCGCCGAGGCCGTCGCAGATGCAGCCCGCCTCGCCGTCCTCTTCAGAGAAGATGCGTTCCGAGCTCAGGCCGGCCACTTCGCGCGCCTCGTGCTCCGGGTCGAGCCGTCGCTGGCCGATCGGCTCGTCGCCCTAGACCCAGGAGCGGTGGAGACACGTATCCAGGACGCGACGCGGGCAGCCCTCGCGCGAGAGATGCCGCGCGCACAAGGCGTCTACCTGGTCCGCTTCGAGCCGTCGGTGCGGGGCGTCCCCGAGCCGGTGGCGCACATCCACCTGAGCTGCCGGCTGGGGGATGGCGGCCCAGCTCCGGCACTGACACGCGAGCATCTCGCGCGCTTTCAGGAGCGATGGACCCACGAANNNNCTCTCGCCAATCGCCGGCGCTCGATCCCGAGGTTGCTCGGCTGCGGCAGCAGCTCGCGCGCGGCGCGGCCCGTCTCTTTGCCGTCTACGCCGAGCGTCTCGCCGGGAACGCGACACGCGGCGACCTCGACCGTGCCGTTGACCAGGTGCGACAGACCCGCGCCGCCTGGCTCCGCCAAATTGGCCCCGCGCTGGACCTCCGGGACGTCGACCGGCGACAGGTGTTCGACGTAATCCGCGTCAGGATCGAGGGCGGCACCCGGTACCTCGGCGGTGGACTCGAGGGACGGCAGCGACGAGTCCTGGAAGATGCGGCCTCCCGGGCCGCGGGCCTTCCCGAAGGCCGAGACAGGCACTTGGCGGTCGTGGCGTGGCCCGCCGGACCTGACCTGCACGGCACCGTCTACTTCAACCAGAGGAGTCGCTCCGAGCGGCCACCCGAGTCGATCGATCCCGACCGCCTGCGCATCGCACTGGAGGAACGACTTCGGGCGGAAATCCAGCGAGTCGCCGTGGGTCTAGATCCGAGTGTCGAAGGGCGATCCGACGCTCTCGGCCGAGTCCAAGCGCATCTCGTTGACCATGATCGTGAGCGCGCTGCTTCTGGGGAACCCGCACGGCAGGAGGTCACCGACGTCGCGAGCACCGCGATCGTCGTGACGATGGAGCGCGACGAACGAGCGGTTGCCAAGCCTCCGCTGAGTGACCCCCAGAGAGACCCGCTCGACGTGGAGAGGCCCGCCGTGCGTGACTGGACGAACGAGCGGGTGTTTACGGTGCGCCTCAGGGTTCCGACCGGCGCGGAGCAGCTCGACCGATCGCAGCTCAGCCTCGACGAGATTGCACGCGTCATCCAGCGCGCGGTCGATCGCGCCTATCCCTTCCTCGAACGAGAAGGCGTCCGCGGCAACTTCCTTTGGGCGGCTCACGGAACCGCCCTCGATGTCCGGATCGTCGTCGCCCAGAAGATGGGTTGGACCCACGATCAGCTACGGTCCCCGGCGTTTCAGCAGCGGTTCCTGGCCGGATTCCACCAGGCTCTCGCTCAGGTTTCACCCTCACGTGTGATGCCCGAGAGGGAACTGGCGACGGCCAGTCTCTCCCGCGGCATCGCCGCGGTCCGGAGGGCACCGGCGCTCCTCAGGGAAGGCGAGCAGGATCCGGAGCGAGCCGCCCAACGGGCCACCGTAAGCGCCCTCACCCGCTTGTCTGACGTGCTACCGAAGCCCTTCCGAATGATGCGCGAGCTGGGCCGTGGCGTGAGCCGGCTCATGAGCCGAAGCGAGTAAACAGGAGACAGGTCTATGGCCCTCTTCGAACGGTTTCACCTCAGCCAGGACGAAGCGGAGGCCCGGCTCAAGCGACCCCTTGCGGGCGATCCGACTCGCGGCGAGATCGGCCTCATCGGGGCCCTGAACGCCGACAAGCACGACGACGTTCAAAACCGGCTTGATCGCGACGCAGCGATCGGGGCCGATCTCCGCGAGCTTCTGGCCGAGCACCTCCGCAAGGCGCGTGCGCGATGGGAAACGCGCAAAGCATGGACGGTTACGGTGCCCTTACCCATCTGGGACGAGTACGCGCGCGAAGCACGCGTTACCGGCCGTACGATCACTGAATGCCTCGGAGCTGCTGTCCGCCGAGACTACGAGAGGAGCAAGAGCGCTCTGGAGCCGCTCGAAACCGTGGATCAAAACGCACGCGCCTATCACACTGCCGCCACGGAACTCCTGAACCAGGCTCGCGCAATCGTGGAGCGAATCGGACCACTGAACGACATTGCGATGCGACTCGCGAGGATAGAGAGTGCGATTGGACAGCGGGTCATGCGCTAGAGACGGGCGCGCGCCTCATCGATCTGCTGCGCTACTGGTCGACGGTGACGATTTGGACGCGATCCTCCAGGCCCAGCTCCTTCAGCGCGGCACGCATCTCGTCGATCTGTTGTTGTGAGACCCCGCCGGGCGGCTCCACGAAGACCTGAAGCGCGACGTTAAGTCCGGGCTGAGTGGCGAAGCGGGCGAGGACCTTGGTGTAGAAGTTCATCCACTTCTGCGGGGGAACATCGCCCTCCCAGGCGACGCGGGCGAAGCGCTGGGCGGTGGGCTCGCCAGGGCCCAAGGGAAGCTGTCCGGTGGTTCCTCCAAGCGGTGTCGGTGGTGACTGCGGCTGGGCGGGAGTCGCCGTACCGGACGGCGGGGGTGGTATTGCTCCCGCTGCCACGGCTTCGGCAGTTTCTCGGCGAATGATGAAGACATCATCCGAGACTTCGACTTCCTCCGCTCGGATCGTCTTTTGTGGACCCTCTCGCCAGATGAAGGGCTCGTAGCCACCACCCGACTTCTTCCCGACGTAGGCGATGGCTCCCGACTCAACGCCCTTGGAGATCGTGCGCTTGATGGCCTCTGGATCCAGGAGTCGCGGGAACTGTGGCGACGCGTAGCACGCATCTCGGACTCCGCGCTTACTCCACTCCAGAAACGCGGGTGGCCAGTTCCGCACCAGAAACTGTGGGCTTAGCCCGTCTTCGATATCCCCCTGTTCCTTCAATCGATTGATGACCAACGTGACGATCGTCTCGGCAGCGCTGGAGTGAATGAGGCCTAGGTCTACCGTCTTCCAGCTCGAGTCCTTGGCGAGCAAAAGGACGTTCTTGTACGTGCGCCAGACCGCCTCCCGCAGGTCCCGTTGGGCCTTCGTGACGTTGTCTGCGAGCTGCTTCCGTTGGGGTTCGTCGAGCTTCAGGTCGCCACTTTCGTCCTCGATGTCTTCCCAGGCAAGAGTCTTTCGGGCCTCCTGCCGGAGTGCTTCGGAGTTCTCCGGAACGGACCAGAGGATCGCACTCTTGAACGTCCTTCCAGTACTTCCGTGCTCCCGCGTTGCCGTCTCGATGAACTCGCGCGTAAGGCGATCGCCCGCCTCCTGGTCGGGTGAAAGGACGACGAGAGTTACCGCCGGCCGGTCGGGGATCTGCGCGCTCTTCTCAGGAAAGTAGACGCGATCGCCGGGCGCGATCGTCGCAGCCAGGCGGTCAACACCCTTCGGCCAATCTCCGAGGCCGTGCATTGTTCGGCCGGCCGGACCGTGCGATTCGGACGTTACTGTCGTTTCCTCTGCCGGCGATCCGTCGAATGCCCTTGGTGGTGCGCCTTCTCGATCGCGCTTTCTATTCTCGGGGCCGACTCTCCGACCTGCCCGACTGGATCGTGATCAACGCGACGAATCTTCGCACCGGCAAGGCCTGGAAGTTTTTCAATGATCGCGCCGGCGATTACCTTGCGGGCGCGACGGACAAGACCTCAGCCATCCTCGTGGCAGAAGCAGTCGGGGCATCGGCTGCGTATCCGCTACTGGTAGACCCCTACCCGTTCCGAACTCGGTGGGAGGATCTTCAGGCCGACCTGTTGGACGAGCATCGGTGGCAACGGCCAGCTGGGCGGTATCCTGTGGACTTCAGCCGGTGGCGGCGCCGCTATGGCAAACCCTCGGGCGACGTCGTCTTCCCTTTGGTCGACGGTGGGGTTTACGACAATGAAGGGCTCAACGGGTTGCGTGGTGCAGGCGTGACGCACGCGATTCTGTCGAATGCGTCTCCCGCCGAAGGCGATCTCTCGAGTAGTGGCACCCTGCACGTTCTTGCTCAGACTGTGGATGTCATGCACGCTCGCCTCGGCGCAACCGCGCGTCAACTGGCCCACGAGATAACCCATGGCGTTCATCCGAGCAAGGCCCGTAGCGCTTTGCAGCAAGTGGCGGCCGAGCTGCGTCGGACGGCGCAGGAAGTACCCGCCATCGGTGATCGGCTTAGCAGTCTGGCAGACCAGGTGGAAGTGGGAGCCCTCGTCGGCTGGCCGCCGCGAGGGCATCAGTTCGCCGCGACAGCCCAGGTTCTCCTGCACAGTGGCGCAATAGCCAGAAACGAGTGTGCGCTCTACGAGGACCCCTTGGACGTTCCGCCTGCGGAGCGGGGTCTACAGGAGGGACTGGTAGATGATATCGCCCGGGTACGAACGGACTTGGATGCCCTCGAGCCAGACGTCTTCGACATGCTCATTGCGCAGGGGTACTTTCTTGCGGATGCTTACCTCAAGATCGGAGTCCCCGAAG
>QHVP01000270.1:4771-11211 GCA_003222295.1 Acidobacteriota bacterium
CGCATCCGGAGCACACTGCGACGACCCTGAGGGCGGCCAGTCGCACGAGAAAACTGTGGGGACGTTGCGAGACGATTGGTCTCCGGATTCAGCTCGGAGGTTCTGCCGCGTTCGCGCTTGTGCTGAGCGCGTTGGCGATGGCCTTGGCGCTCTTGGGACTGTTTCAGGCGGGTATCCGCCTGTGGAATGGACCGTAGGCTCAATCGCCACCGGCCTTGAGGTCCTACGCTGCGCGGGCTCTCTCGCGGTACTGGTTCGATCCCGCCACGCGAGCTATCGTGCCGAACTCCCAGCCAGCTTCTCCGGTGTCCGGGCGCGGGCGAGCTTCCTCGCAAGGGCGATGGCCGCGGACACGCCCTTGGCGGACCGCAGTGACTTCACCTGCGCCTTCTGACGCGGCTTGAGGCTACGCAGGTAGCCCATGTACTGACCTTGCTTCTTGAGGGCTCTCCGTCGGGCTGGGGAGAGCCGGAGCTTGCGACGCCTGCCTCCGTCTGCCTTCGGGGCACGCACCGCGGCTTGCAGGGCCGGAACGAGTCGAGCGAGCGCTCGACCTATCGATGCCAACGACCTCCGAATCGCTAGAACCTCCCTGCCAACCGCCGGTTGCGTTCTTGCCATCGGGAGGCACATTGCCCAGCGATTGTTTTGTTGTCAAGGGGCTGGCATCGACCGACAAGCCTCCCGCCCGCCGTGGACGCCTCAGCGAGGCGACGTCTCCTTGCGCTGGCGGCTCGACGTCGTAGACGCGATCGGCCCGGCAGAGCTGTGCGAGTCCGCGCCGGAGCCAGTCGGTGACGCACCTTCGCGTCACCTTGTTCCGCGGCGTTCCGCGACGCTCCGCGGAAAAGTGACACAAACGTGACACAAAGACGGCCCGGAGGCTTCCGGGCCGCGTTGCGTCGGTCCTAAGTTATTGCTGGAGTTGGTGGAGCTGACGGGGATCGAACCCGTGACCTCGTGAATGCCATTCACGCGCGCTCCCAACTGCGCTACAGCCCCAGGGAGTGAACCCCGATCGTATCAAAGGCCGCCGAGACCGGTCAAGAAACCGCTACTCTCGATGTATGAGCACCTGGCGCGTCCTCCTCGTCGATCCCGTCCTCGATGACCGCGAGATACAGGCGCTCGTCCTGCGCGCGGCCGGTCTCGACGTCATCGAGCCACGCGAGAATCCGTTCAAGGAGGCGGTCGCCCGGCGACCCGACGCCGTCGTCGTCGACGTCTCGCCGGAGCGCCCGGGTGCCCAGGAGTTCGTGGAGACCCTCAAGCAGGACCCGCGAACCGCGTCGATTCCGGTCGTCGTGATCAGCAACTATCCGCGAACGGAGATCGTGCCGACGGAAGGGTTCGTGGGGAAGCCGTGCTCGCCGAACCAGATCATCGCCGAGATCATGCGCGTGGTGACGGATCGCAAATCGTGATCGCTATTGCCCCCTCCCCCCGCCGGTGGTAGGGTTCTCTCCCGTCGAGAGAGGCGGAGCCCAATGCCGAGCGAATGGGCGGCCGTGGACGATCTGATGCGCGAGCTGGGATCGATCCGCCGCGCTGCCGTCGAAGTCGAGCCTTCCGTCGAGGCCACCGCCGCCATCGAACGAGCCATCATGGAGGCGGCGGAAGCGGTCGAGCTCACCATCGACGCCCCCACGAGCCCGCAGAAGCTGATGGCGGCACGCGACGCTCTCGGCGTGGCGGAGGAAGTGATCCTCGCTCTCGATGCGGAGGTCGGTCGGTCACTCCGCGTGCGCTCCCGCGCCCAGGCGCTGCGGGCCCGCGCCGCCACGCTGATCGAGCGAACCGCCGAGCTGGAACGCCGGGCGGTCGCTCCGCTACTTCCGATGGAAGTAGGTGTCTGTCCCGTCCAGCCAGTCCTGGCGGATGGGGCTGAACACGTCGATGTCGACGGTGTCCTCGAGGGCCTCGGCGCGGTGCGGGACATCCGGCGGGATCACCACCATCTGGCCGGCCCTCAGCGTCATTTCCTCCTCGGGGACGCCGATCCAGAGACGCAGCGCGCCCTCCAGGATCCAGGTGACCTGCTCGCTCACGTGGGAATGCGTGGGCACTATCGCGCCACGGCGCAGCACGACGCGGGCGATCATCTCGTTCCGGCCGGTCACGAGCTGGCGGGTGATGAGGTCGGTCACGGGCTCGACGGGGACGTCCTCCCAGCGCACGGGTTTCATCGCGCGGCCCTGCAGGGAAGGGGGAAGAGCCCCGAGGCATCCGCCCGCCTCGTGGACAGGGCGCGCTGGAACGCGTCCGCGAGGTCCGCGTCCTCGCTGACCACGGCCAGGGTCACCCCACCCGTATGGAGCAGTCGGACGTTCTCCCCCTGCTTCCGGGTCAGGAGACGGTTTCCGAACCGTGCCGGCCCCGGCACGACATACAGGGAAAGATGGCGCTTTTCACCGGCGTAGTAAAGGTGCCTCTGGCGGTACCACTCCGCGATCTCGCCCGTGTCCGACGTCCAGACCTGGGCCGGCAGGTGCTCCTTGCCGAAGCAGTGGATGTGGTCGCGCGCAATCTCCCAGGCGACGAACGGTGCGGCGCCGCGGCCCCAGAGCAGGGCCAGGGCGATGCCGGCGGCCAGCGGCAGCCAGCGTACGGCGGGGGACAGGGGCCGGCGTCGAATGCGGCGGCGGACGCGGTCTTCCAGGCCCGGCGGCACCTCGGGGGCGGACAGCTCGCGCATCCGCTCGCGCAAGCCGCGCTCGAACGCTTCCTGCTCGCGGCAGGACGGGCAAGACCGCAGATGCGCCTCGACCTCGGCGCGGGCCTCGGGGGGAAGGACGCCGTCCACGTAGGCGGTGATGCGCGGCCCGTGGCAGGTGGGCGTCGGAGTCGTGCTCATGCCGGCCGTCGCCCCAGCGCCACGCGTAGCAGTGCGCGTCCGCGATGGATCCGCGACATCACCGTCCCCACCGGCACCTCGAGGATGCGCGCGATCTCGTCGTAGGTGAAGTCCTCCAGGTCGCGGAGGACGACCGCGCTGCGGAACACCTCGGGCAGCCCTTCCATCGCCCTCACGATCTCTTCGCCGCCAGCGGCCAGCGCGTCCTGGGCGGGCGGCGCCGCCGGCCCTTCGCCGGTCAACTCGACCGTCTGCGGCGAGCGCGACTGGCGGCGGAAGCTGTCCGTCCGCGCCCGGTGGAGGATCGTGAAAAGCCACGCGCGGATGTTCGTGCCCGGCTGGTAGCGGTCGAAGGCACGGAAGGCGCGGAGGTACGTCTCCTGGACGAGGTCCTCGGCATCATGGGCGTTCCTGGTCATCCGATACGCGGTCCCATACAGGGCCTTCAGATGGGGCAGCGCTTCCGCCTCGAACCTCTCCTCACGTGTCAATCCGCGTGCGGGACGGCCCCCTGGGGAAAAACGCGGTCCCGCCTCCTTTTATTCCCGATCGCGGCCGGGGCGGGGGATTCTGCCATGCCTCGCAGGAGTTTTCTCCCCGTTCGTTGACGGCCCCGAAACCGCGTGTGACGATCGAATTGAGACGCGGTGTTCAACCGTGGCGCCTACTTCCCGGATTACGCGGGCTCGACATGAAGTATTTGACGACACTCGAAGTGGCTCACGAGTTGAAGGTGAGCAAGCAGACGCTCCTCAACTGGCTCTATGCGGGCAAGATCCCGGAACCGCCCCGGAACAGCAAGGGCTATCGTCTCTGGAGCGCGGCGCGGCTCAGCCTGGTCAAGCGGCTGATCAGGGAAGGACGCCTCCACAAGCGCACGGTCGTCCACCTGGAGGCTTCGAACCGCCCCGAGGTCGTGGGTGAGTTCGCGCGCGAGGTCAACCAGTTCCTGCGCGACGGAGAGATCGACGCGGCCTCTTTCCTGCGCGAGCTCGGCCGCCTCAATCCCGCCGTGGGCCGCGCGCTGCCCCGGCCGTCGCGGCCGTCGTCGCGCGCGACGGCCGTACGCCGACGTTCGCGCGCCTGACGCCCGCGCCGCGACAACAACCGTCCTCGGTCGGGAAAAGTGTGTCGCGCGCTGCCTAGTCGTGCTCGAAAGCGGACAGGCAGCCCACGGCCAGACCCCGTGAGAGCAGGTCCTCGGAGTCCCCGTGGAGATGGGCCACGTCACGCATGTATTCCTCGGGCGTGGTGTGGTTTGGCGGGTGAGCCTTGACCTGCTGGGCGAGGAGGGCTGCCTTTCCGAAGCCGGCCAGGAATGCGAGCTCCCTCCCGGGTATGCGACCCGTTCCGCTTAGAGAGTGTGCAAGCGGCGTGCCGTGCGATGGAAATCACAGGCGGGAGTGACCGGCTATTCCCACGGAATGTCCGGCATGAACAATCGCTCGAGGGAATGGCCCTCCTCGAGGTGGCGCTGGCAGATCTCGTCGAGGTCGGCCAGCGTGACCTGCGCATACCAGACGTTGTCGGGCTGCACGGCCACGGTGATCCCGTGGCTGCAGTGCTTGAGGCAGCTCGACTTGTTCACCATCACGCGCGCGGCGAGCCCGCGCTCCCTGACGAGGGCCTTGAGGCGATCGGCGAGGGCGTCGGAGCCCTTCTCGCCGCACGAGCCCTTGGGATTTCCGGGCGGTCGCGTGTTCGTGCAGACGAGGACCTGGTGCTCGGGCTTGGGCATGGACGCTCCTCCGCCATTGTACGGGCGCGTCCGCGCCGCGTGCCATAATCGAAACGGATGAGACGCACCCTCCACGCCGGGCTCGCCCTGGCCGTGCTCTCGACCGCGCCTGCGCGGCCCGCCGCGGCCGAGGACCTGACCATCGTCTCCACCGTCAACACGCCGCGGGGCACGACGCGCACGCAGACGCAATACCTCTCCGGCTCCCGCCTGCGCATGTCGGGGGAGGAGCGGGACACCATCGTGGACCTCGGCTCGGGGAAGATCACGCTCCTGGACAACCGGCGCAAGCAGTACTCCGAGACCAACCTCGTCGAGCTGCGCGCTTTCCTCGACCAGATGGACGCGGCCATGGCCGGGCGGCCGCTCTTCGACCGCGCCATCGGCGCCACCGCCAGCGTGGCCGTCGAGAAGGGCCCGAGCGGAAGGAAAGTCGCCGGCTACGACACCGAACAGCACACGCTGACGATGGGCGAGTCGATGCGGATGCAGGTCTGGACGACGACCGCCCTGGATCCGCCCCTGCATTACTTCGACGCGCGCAAGGTCGTCTACGCCACCATGGGCTCGATGGGACGGCGCTTCGACCGCGTGTACGACGAGATGAAGAAGATCAAGGGGTTCCCGCTCGCCACCGCGCTCGACTATCGAATGCGGGTGACGCGGCGACAGGTCTCGACGGAGGCGACCGAGGTCCGCAAGGGGCCCATCCCCCGATCCACCTTCGCCGCGCCCGCGGACTATACGAAGGTCGAGTCCCCCTTCGGCGGGGGACGGCCGCCGCGCCCTTCGCCTTGAACGCGCTCGTCACGACCGAGTGGCTGGCCGCGCAGTTGGGCGCGCCCGATCTGTGCGTCGCGGACGTGCGCTGGTACCTGGATCCGGCCCGCCGGGGTCGCGACGCCTATGCCGCCGGCCACATCCCGGGCGCGGTGTTCCTCGACATGGACGAGGACCTCTCCGCGCCCGGGGGCGGGCGCGGCCGCCCCTCCGGCCGCCATCCCTGGCCGGGGAGCGATCAGGTCGCGCGCGTCATGAGCGCGGCGGGCATCGGGCCGGGAGCGCGCGTCGTCGCCTACGACGATCAGGCGGGCGCGATGGCGGCGCGGCTGTGGTATCTCCTGCGCGCCTACGGGCACGACGCGGTGGCCGTGCTCGACGGCGGCCTCGCGAAATGGACGGCGGAAGGGCGCGCCCTCGAAACCGCGTCCGTCACGCCGCCCGCCGCATCCTTCGTGGCACGGCCTCGCCCCGGATGGGTCCTCGACAAGCCGGCCATGGTGCGCGAAGGTCCGCTCTCGCTCGTCCTGGATGCGCGGGCAGGCGAGCGCTACCGGGGTGAGTCGGAACCCATCGACCCGCGCGCGGGGCATATACCGGGGGCGCGCAGCGCGCCGTACAAGGAGAATCTATCCGGCGATGACATCCCTGTGTTCCGCGCCGCGGCGGAGTTGCGTTCGAGGTACGAGGCTCTTGGCGCGCATCGTGAGGAGCCGATCGTGTATTGCGGCTCCGGCGTCACCGCGTGTCACAACCTGCTGGCTCTCGAGCTGGCCGGCCTGCGCGGCCGTTTGTACGCCGGATCGTGGAGTGAATGGGCGGCGGACGCGCAGTTACCAGTCGCGACCGGAGATGATCGTTCGTAGAGCACAGGCCGACCCGGCCACACCGTCTCCTGAGAGACTCGTTACGCTCTTGTCTACCAACCGAGTGTTGTGCGGACGTGTCGCGTGCGAGATCACGACATGAGTCTCGTTGTCCTACTTCTAGCGGGAGCGGTCTGGACCGGAACCGCCCGGGTCGACGTGATGAACTGGGAGGAAGGCGGGGAACACCCGTATCAGACAG
>QHVP01000271.1:0-3957 GCA_003222295.1 Acidobacteriota bacterium
GGCCTGAACGGGCTGGACGTCGCGGCCCGTCTGGTCATCCACGACCCCTCGATCCGGGTACTGATCCTCTCCATGCACACGTCCGAGGAGTACGTGCTGCGCGCCCTGCGCGCGGGATGCGCGGGGTACCTGCTCAAGGGCTCCGCCGTCGCCGAGATGGAGATCGCGGTGCGTGCGGTCGCACGCGGCGAGACGTACCTGAGCCCGGCCGTCTCCAAGCACGTCATGGACGACTACGTCCGGCGAACGGGGGGAGCCACCGATCCCATCGATGCCCTGACGCCACGGCAGCGGGAGGTCCTTCAGCTCGTCGCGGAGGGGAACACTAGCAAGGACATCGCGGACCGGCTCGGTCTCAGCTTCAAGACCGTGGAAGCGCACCGCGCGCAGATCATGGAGCGCCTCGGCCTGCACGACGTGGCCGGTCTCGTGCGGTTCGCGATGCGGATGGGCCTGGTTCGCCCGGAGGACTAGGTCGTCCCGGCATTCTCGCGGAGCGGCACGGCCTATAATCTCCGCCCATGAGCACACTGACACCCGATCAGGCCCAACTCATCCTGACCGCCACCGGGTTGCCGTCGCTCCGCGCGGAACACCCGGTGACCAAGAAGGTCATCGCCGCCATTCCCGCGGAGAAGGCGGATTACCGTCCGGACAGCATCCTGAGGAGTGCCATCGATCTGGCCTGGCACATCGTCGCCTCCGAAGTCCGCTTTCTGGAAGCGGTCGCCCCCGGCGCGTTCGATTTCGGTGGCGGCACGCGTCCGGAGTCGGTTCGTACGCCGGCGGACGTGGTGGAATAGTACTCCGAGCGGTTCGCCAAGGACGTCGACCGCCTGACGCAGACAAGCAGCGATCAGCTGGTCAAGGTCATCGACTTCCGTGGCCTCTTTCAATGGCCGGCCGTGCTGTTCGTCCAGCTCGGCTTGAGCCATTCCATCCATCACCGCGGGCAGCTCTCCACGTATCTCCGGCCAATGGGCGCGAAGGTGCCGTCGATCTACGGAGAGAGCTACGACGCGCGCGAAGCGCGGGAGAAAGCGGCAAAGTCGTAGCCACTGCTCGGGCGCCTGTCGGCAGGCGGGCGGACGAGCCGGTCGAGCGGGCGGAGCCGTCTTCGAACCGGCGGCACTGGGGAGCCGCGAAGGAGTAGCATTTTCGCTTGACTCGGCACCCGCCGCTGCGCCCTTACGCGATCGCCTGGGTTCCCCTGCGCGGGAAGGCCATCCCTGGCCGCCATCCGGTCCGCCGTGTTGACTGTCCTTCCCTTTGCCCTCCTCGGCCTTCTGGTGCTGCAGGTTCCCCGGCGCGTGCCCTGGCGCGACGAGCGGCGCACCGCGTTCTTCGCGGCTCAGCTCGGACTGATGACGGCGTACGCGGTGGCGGCGATGGGGGGTGTGATCGCGTCGTGGACGCTCGACTCGTTCCTCGCCACCGGCCGCGCCGAGTTTCCCGCCCCCCTGATCATCGCCGCCTGGCAGGCGGTGATCGGCGGGCTCATCTACCTCGCGATTGCCGGCGCCGCCTACGCGTGGCACAGCGCCCAGCAGGCGCGGGAAGAGACGGCGCGCGCGGCCCAGGCCGAAGCACTGCGCGCCCGGGCGGAGCTGGCGGCGCTCCGCAGCCAGCTCAACCCCCACTTCCTGCTGAACACCCTCCACGCCGCTCTCGGACTCGTGCGGCGAGACCCCGCGCTGGCCGAGCGGGCGCTCGAGCGCCTCGGCGAGGTCCTGCATTACGGCCTGAGAATGCACCGCGAGTCGCTGGACCAGGTCACGTTCGCCGAGGAGTGGGCGTTCGTCCGCAGCTATCTGGAGATCGAGAGCCTCCGCCTGGAGGAACGGCTGCAGCTCCGCCTGGAAGCGGACCCGGAGACGCTGCCGGACCTGGTGCCGCCCTTCGTCTTGCAGCCGCTGGTGGAGAACGCGATCCTCCACGCGGTCGCACCGCGCAAGGCGGGCGGCCGGGTCGCCATCACCGCGCGCCGCCGCGGCGACCACCTGCAGCTCGAGGTGTGCGACGACGGGCCCGGAATGCCCGCGGCCAGCCCTTCTCCCGGCGCCGGGCTCGGCCTGCGGCTGCTCCGGGAGCGCCTGGCGCTGCTCTACGCCGGAAACGCCAGCCTGTCCCTGCAGCCGGCGGAAGGGGGCGGGGTGCGCGCGACGATCGAGCTTCCCCTCGATCGCGAGGCGGTCTCGGAGTCCGCGTGAGAGCCCGCATGGTGCGCGCGGTGATCGCGGAGGACGAGCCGCAGGCTCGGCGGACCCTGCGCGGGTATCTCAGCGGCGTGGATTGGATCGAGCTCGCCGGCGAGGCCGGCGACGGCGCGTCCGCAGTGCGGCTCGTGGACGACGTGGAGCCCGACCTGCTGTTCCTGGACGTCCGCCTGCCGGAGCTGACCGGCCTCGAGGTCATCGAGCACATACGGCACCGGCCGGCGCTCGTGTTCACGACCGCCCACGACCGTTTCGCGCTGGCCGCGTTCGAGCTGGGGGCGCTGGATTACCTGCTCAAGCCCTTCGGAGCCGAGCGCTTCGGGCGGATGCTCGAGCGCGTGCGCGCTCACATCGACGTACCCGGCGCTCCGGATGCGGTCGAGCGCACCCGGATGGCCCTGTCGTCCATGCCCCTGCGGCGGCTGTTCGCGCGACAGGGCGCGCGCATCGTGCCGATCCCGGTGGAGTCGATCCGCCGGGTCCAGGCGGCGGGGGACTATACGGAGGTCCATTGCGCCACCGGGCGGTTCCTCCTTCATGTCAGCCTCGCGGACCTGCTCTCGCGCCTCGATCCGGAGCGCTTCCGGCAAGTCCACCGCTCGCACATCGTGAACCTGGACCAGGTGCGGGAGATGAAGCCGTACGACGAGCGCCGGCTGCTGATCGCGCTCGAGGGCGGCGAAGAGATCCTGGCCAGTCGCAAGGCCTCGGAGGAGCTGCGCCGGCTCGTTCACTGATCGGCCCCGGGCCCCTCAGCGGCTGAGCAGCGCCGCTCCGGTGTTCGGGACGTCGTCGTTGTGCATGAAGGCCGACCCGACGGCGGCCAGGAGACGGATGGGGGCCTTGGCCTCCGTCCCGAGCGCACTCCGCGGAATCCCGACCACGAAGGCGGGTTTTGCGGGATCGAGGACGACGAGCACACGCTCGCCGCGCGACCCGTTCATGCGGCCGGCCTGGACTTCGGCCGCATCCGCGATGCCGATCGTGCCCTCGTAGCCCGAGCCCGTCTCCGAGCCGTAGACCGAGACCAGCCGATCGAAATGGAAAGCGGTGTTCGTCCCCCACCACGCCATCCCGTTGCTCGGGTCACCGTCCAGGTCGAGCGCGACGTTTGCCCCCATCCAGCGCTTCGGGAGCGGCCCTGCGAGCTCGATGCGGAACCAGACGCGGTCGTGAGCGTCATCGAAGCACACCGCGAGCGCGGTGGCGTCCGGCAGACGCTTCTGTTTCCCATCGTCGGGCGGGTCTGCCGCCAGCTCCTTCCACGGTCCGCGTGGCAGCACGGACGGGGGAGAAGGCGCGAAGCCGACGGCGAAGGTCGGGGCATCCTGCGCGCGGAGCTGGCCCTCGTCGCGCGAGGTGTAGAGCTCGACATCGTCGATCTCGAACTCGAACGGCCCGGGCTTGCCCGGCCGCGTGGAAACACCCAGCCAGCTCACGGCGCGGGGATCGAAAGGCGGCGCGCCCTGGTTCGCGGCCTGCAGGTTCGCGAAGGGAACGGCCACCGGCGTCCAGCCCGCCTGGGCCTCGACCGGCGCCATGTAGTTGACGCCGGGCAGCGGCCCGGCGCGGAGTCCCAGTTGAAACGCGCCGTGGCCACGCATGCGCAGCCGGATCCCCTCGAAATCGGTCACGTCCGTCGGCTGGGCGCGGCCGTCGAGCGCGACCCAGGCCCCGGCGAACCCGCTGGCCATCACCTCCCCGGAGACCCGCAGGGCGTGCCGCGAGCGAGCACCCGGCG
>QHVP01000271.1:3983-6055 GCA_003222295.1 Acidobacteriota bacterium
GCCGTCCTCGAATGCGTCCACCGTCCAGGCGTGGGCTCCGGCCGCTGCGGGCCGATTCTCGGCCCCGGTCCGGCCCGTCAGGAGTGACTGGATCGTGATCGCGAGGATCAAGACACTGCGAATGCCCATGTGCCACCTCTCACCGCCCCAGCTTGGAGGGAAGCACCGGTGTCCGAAAGAGCGAATCGGCGAACGGTCCGCCCAGACCGTTCGGTGGGTCCTGGAGGCATCGAATGGCCCCGGACGGTCTTCTTGCTGGTACGCTTTCTATAGCGCCAAGGAGCAGCCATGAAGCGAGTCATGAGACGGAACGTGGGGATGGCGAGTCTGGCCGCCGCCGCTTGCGTCCTGCTTTCCACGTCCGGAGCGGCCGGCGCGGAAGCGCAGGCCGCCTTCACGCCCGAGCGATCCCCGGCGCCGGGCTCGCGAACCTATGCCAACGCGAGCCTGGTCGCCATCGACGCCAAGGCGCGGCGGATCACCGTGCGCGCCGGCGGCAAGGACGAGACGTTTCCCGTCGAAGCGGAGGCGCTGCGGCGCGCTGGCGCGCTGAAGCGCGGAGAGCCGCTGGTGCTCACCCTTCGCGCCGGCGGCGCCGGACCGGAAGTAGTGACGCTGATCGAACGGTCGGTGGCGGCATCGCCGGCGCCGGCGGGAAGGTCCGGCGGACGCACGGCCCCGCGACCCTCCGTGGCCAGGCCCACCAGCGCGGCGGCCAGCCCGACCACCCCCGCGCCATCGCCCGCCTCTTCTCCCGTGATCCGTCCGGTGCCGAGCCTGCAACCCTCGCGACCTCCGTCGCAGCCGGTGCCGACTCCGACTCCCTCGCCCTCGCCCCGCGGCGGATAGGACTCAGTACTTCCGAGGGACGAAGGTCTGGTCGGTCATGGGAGGGCGGACGTAGCTGCCTTCCTTCTGCCGGCGCGGAAGCTCGATCTTCTCCCGCGCGATGTCCTGGTAGGCGACGAGAGAGAGCAGGTGCGCGATCAGGTTGAGCCGGGCCGCGCGCTTGTCGTCGGCCTCCACGACGTACCAGGGCGCCTGCTTGATGTCGGTATGGGAGAACATCTCGTCCTTGGCTCGAGAGTACTCCACCCAGCGCGAGCGCGACTCGAGGTCCATGGGGCTGAGCTTCCAGTGCTTGGTCGGGTCGTCGAGGCGGGCCTGGAACCGCTTCTCCTGCTCCTCGTCGCTGACCGAGAACCAGTACTTCACGACCTTGATGCCCGACCGCACCAGCATGCACCCGAACTCCGGACAGGACCGGAGGAACTCCTGGTACTCGTCGTCCGTGCAGAACCCCATCACCCGCTCCACGCCGGCCCGGTTGTACCAGCTCCGGTCGAAGAGCACGATCTCGCCCGCGGACGGCAGATGGGGAGCGTAGCGCTGGAAATACCACTGCGTCTTCTCGCGCTCGCTGGGGGCGGTCAGGGCGACCACGCGGCAGACGCGCGCGCTCATGCTCTGGCTGATGGCCTTGATCGCACCGCCCTTACCGGCCGCGTCGCGCCCCTCGAAGATGACGACGATCCGGTGCCCGCTGTGCTTGACCCATTCCTGGAGCTTCACCAGCTCCACGCTGAGGGCCTTGAGCGCCTTCTCGTAGGCCTTCTTCTTCATCCGGCCGGACGTCGTGCGCTCGTCGTCGCCCTCCGCCTCGTCGTCGCGACGCTTGCGCTTCTTTCCCATCGCCTTCCCTCCGGGTGGGGGCAGCATAGGGCCGGCAGCGCCGCGGCCGCAAACCTATGGGCGGCGGGGCGGACGTATTTCGCGCGTAGAAAGCAGATCCCGCACCGTGCCCAGCAGCTCGCGGTACGTAAATGGCTTCTGGATGTACGCCGCATCCTGGGGCCACTGCCGCGCGTCGGCGGCGAGGGCGGTGAGATCGCCGGACATGAGCAGGAAACGCACCGGCCGCTTCCGGCGAATCCGGTCGACGAGGGCCACGCCGCTCATGAGCGGCATCACGACGTCGATGATGGCGACGTCGATCCGGCCGGGAAATCTGCGATTCAGCCGGAGGGCTTCGATGCCGTTCTGCGCCTCGAGCACCCGATAACCCGCAAGCC
>QHVP01000272.1:0-2882 GCA_003222295.1 Acidobacteriota bacterium
AAGGAGAAGAAGCTCGCCATGAGCGGGCTCTTCCTCTCCGCGGCGCCGGGGGGCGGCGCGGCCACGGTGGAGACGGTCGCGCATCGCTTCAAGCGGGGCGACTCCCTCTCCTTCCAGTTCTACGTGTACAACCCGGCCCTCGACGCGGACGGGCACAGCGACGTCGTGCTCCAGGCGCAGGTGTGGTCGGGCGGCAAGGCGACGGCGGCCTCGCCCGTTCAGCCCGTGCGCCTCCAGCAGAAGGACGGCGTCCCCGTCCCGGAGACGAACGTCATGGGGCTGGAGGGGCTTCCCGCGGGCGCCTACGAGCTCCGGGTCGTCGTCCAGGACCGCAAGGGATCGGCCACGACGTTCCGGCGCGTGCCCTTCACGATCGACTGAATCTCCGTCTCCCGCCGCCGAGCCCAGAGCGGCTTGTCCGCAAACGGAACTCGTCTGTGCCATAAACGGGCACCCCGACGATCCGTACGGCGAGCTAACTCCGCTTCCGTCAACCGCCAAAGGCCGCCCGCCCCATCGGCACGGACTTCGCTATGCGCGGGACCATGGACACTCTGCGCCAGGATCTCGCCTACGCGCTCCGCCGGCTCCGCCAGGCCCCCGCCTTCACGGCCGTCGCGGTGGCCACGCTCGCGCTCGGCATCGGCGCCAACGGCGCCATCTTCAGCGTCGTGAACGCGGTCCTCCTGCGCCCGCTTCCGTTCGAGGAGCCGGAGCGCCTGGTCCGCGTCTCCCAGATCTGGAAGGGCGAGTCGACGAGCGTCTACTCGCCGCAGAACTTCCTGGACGTGGAGGCGGCCGCACGGTCCTTCGAATCCCTCGCCGTCTTCGACGGCAGCGGGATCACCCTGACCGGACGCGGCCAGCCCTCGCGCCTGGAAGGCACGGAGGTGAGCGCGACGTTCTTCGACGCGCTCCGCGTGCGCCCGGCCTACGGGCGGACGTTCGCCCCCGGCGAGAACGAGCCCGGGCACACCAAGGTCGCCGTCCTCGGCCACGCCCTCTGGCGCGCGCGGTTCGCCGCTGATCCCACCGTCGTGGGCCAGACCGTCCAGCTCAACCGCGAGCCGTACACGATCGTCGGGGTGGCGCCTCCCGGCTTCTCGTTCCCGGACCGCACCGAGATCTGGACGGCCATGGAGTACGACAAGCGCTTCCGCACCCAGAGCCGCGGCGCCTGGTACCTCGGCGTCATCGGCCGGCTCAAGCCGGGCGTGACCATCGATCACGCGCGACAGGAGGTGGCCACCATCCACGCGCGGCTCGCCCGCGTCTATCCCGATGCCGACGAGGGCGTGGGGGGGACGGTGGCTTCGCTCCAGGAGTCGATGGTGGGCGATTCGCGGCGTGCCCTTCTCGTCCTCCTGGGCACGGTCGGCCTCGTCCTGCTCATCGCCTGCGTCAACGTGGCCAACCTGCTTCTGGCGCGCGTGGCCGCGCGGGAGGGCGAGCTGGCCGTGCGTACGGCCCTCGGCGCCGGCCGCTTCCGGCTGATGCGCCAGCTCCTCACGGAGAGCCTCACGCTGTCCCTGCTCGGAGGCGCCGCCGGAATCCTGCTCGCCGCCTTTTCGCTCGACGGGCTCCTCGCCTTGCAGCCGCAGGGTGTGCCGCGTCTGGCGGAGGTGCGCGTGGACCGCGCGGTCGTCGCCTTCGCGGCGCTGCTCTCCGTGCTCACCGGCCTGCTGTTCGGGGTGTTTCCCGCCCTGCAGATGATGAAGCGGCCCACCGCGGAGAGCCTGCGCGAGGGCAGCCGCGGCGTCCTGGCCGGGCGCGGGCACCGGATGCGCAGCGGACTCGTGATCGGCCAGATGGCGCTGGCCATGATGCTCCTGGCCGGGGCCGGCCTGCTTCTGCGCAGCTTCACCCAGCTCCGCAGAGTCGATCCCGGTTTCCGCAGCGAGAACGTGCTGACCTTCCGGCTGTCCCTGCCCGACAGCGCGTACAAGGACGACTCGGCGCGCCTCGCCTTCCACGATCGGCTGATGGCGAGGCTGGCCGCGCTGCCCGGCGTGCGCGCGGCGGCCGGCATCATGGGCGTTCCCCTGGGTGGCATCCGCTTCAACCTCTCGTTCGAGGTGAAGGGCCGTCCGCCCCTCCCGCCCGCCCAGCAGCCGTCGATGGAGATTCGCGTGGTCACGCCGGAATACTTCCGGGCCATGGGCATCCCCGTGTTGCGAGGGCGCGCGTTCGAGGCGCGCGACGGCGCGGATGGGCCGCAGGTCGCGCTCATCAGCGAGGCGGCGGCGCGCCGGCACTTCCCGGGCGAAGACCCGCTGGGAAAGTTCATCACGCTGGGCTGGGGCCGCGGCGAGGGCAAGCCCAAGGTCGGTGGAGAGGTCGTCGGCATCGTAGGGGACGTCAAGGACAGGGGGCTGGCCGAGGCCAAGCCGCCGGAGATGTACGTGCCCTACGCGCAGATGCCGACGGAAACGATGGACGTCGTCCTGCGGACACACGTGGCCCCGCGCTCGCTGGTGCCGTCGGTGGAACGCGTCGTGCGCGAGCTCGACCCGGAGCTGCCCGTCGCACGCGTGGCCACCCTGGACGAGGTCGTGGCCCGCTCGATCTCGGAGCCGCGCTTCTACATGGTGCTGCTGGGCGCGTTCGCGGCCATGGCCGTTTTCCTGGCCGCGCTCGGGATCTTCGGCGTCCTCTCGTACTCGGTGGTGCAGCGCTCGCGCGAGATCGGGATCCGGGTGGCGCTGGGCGCGCACCCACGCGACGTCCTCCGGATGGTGCTCGGGCACGCGGCCTCGCTGGCCCTGGTCGGCGTGCTGGCCGGGCTGGTGGGCGCGGTGGCCCTCTCCCGCGCGATCGGGAGCCTTCTCTTCGAGCTCAGCCCGACCGATCCGTTGACCCTGGGGAGCATGGCCGTCCTGCTG
>QHVP01000272.1:2928-5659 GCA_003222295.1 Acidobacteriota bacterium
CCGCCCGCCGCGCCACGCGCCTCGACCCGCTCATCGCTCTGCGGAGCGAATGACGGAGCTTCATGCCTTCAAGGCGCGGGCGGCACCTTCGCCCGCAGCGCCTGCCATGCGGAGAGCGCGGCCTCGAGGACGGGCTCGAGCTGGGTGAAGCCGGCTTCGACGTCGGGCGAGGGCGGAGCATCGGCACCGTCGACCGCGTCCAGCATGCGGGTCAGCTTGCCGGCGAGCGTACGCAGGGAGGTGAGTCCCGCAGGGGGCGGGGCGGCGGGGGCCGCCCCGAAATCGGGCCCGAGCAGGGCCTGGACCTGCAGGTCGAGGTCGGCGGGCCCGCCGGCGGCCAGACGCTTGTGCGCCGCGTCGGCCGCGGTCACGGCGGCGGCCGCGCGCGCGCTCGCGCCCTCGATGCGGCGGGCGAGAGCGAATTGGCGCGCGTAGGCCTCGGGGGCCATGGCCACGCGTGGGTCGGGCACGACGGTGAACGCCTGGGTCTGCCGTCGTCCACCCACGCTGAGCTCGACCGTGTACTGCCCGGGCGGTGCCCACACGCCGTTCGCGTACGGGTTGCCCTCGGCCAGGGCCGTCGGAGCGAGATAGCGGATGGGCCAGACGAAGCGGTGCATGCCGGGCGTGGCGGAGGGGGCCGCGGGCGGGGTCGTCCATTCCGGCGCCACGCGGATCTTCGTGAGATCCGTCCCCGGGAGGCGGTCCTCGCTGCTGTACCGTCGCACGACGTCCCCATGCGCATCGAGAATGCTGATCACAACCGGTCCCGTCGCTGCGGCGCCGAGCACGTAGTCGATGTACGCGCCCGCCGGAGGGTTGGCCGCCATCGGCTCGTCCTTCGGGAGGGGCGTGCCCGTGAACCCCGCCGGGCGCAAACGGACGGCGGAGGCGGGCGCGAAGAGGTGGGAGGGCGCGGCCGCGACGGCGGCATCCACCTGCCGTAGCGGCGTCACGTCGTCGAGGATCCAGAACGCGCGCCCGTGCGTGGCGGCCACGAGGTCGCGGCCGTGCACGTCGAGGTCGCGCACGGACGTCACGGGCAGGTTCAACTGCAGGCCCTGCCAGTGGTCGCCGTCGTCGAACGAGACGTACACGCCTTTCTCCGTGCCCGCGTAGAGAAGCCCGCGGCGGACCGGATCCTCGCGCACGGCATTCACGAAGGCCCCGTCCGGAATGCCGGTGGCCGCGCCCGTCCACGTCTGGCCACCGTCGTGCGTGCGGTACACGTAGGGGCGGAAGTCGTCGAGGCGATGCCGGTCCACCGCGATGTACGCGGTGTCCGGATCGAAATGCGAGGCGTCGATGAGGCCGACTTTCGACCAGGGCGTAAGCCCGGCGGGGGTCACGTCGAGCCAGTGCGCGCCCTCGTCGCGCGTGCGCCAGACCCGGCCGTCGTCGGTGCCGACCCACAGGTCGTGGTCGGCGAGACGCGAGGGGGCGATGGAGTAGATGACTCCATGACGCCGGCCCGCGCGCGGCTTGTCGGCGGCGGTGGCTTCGTCCAGCGTCGCGGGCACACCCGGATCCTCGCGGCTGAGGTCGGGGCTGATCGCCGTCCAGTGCCGGCCCCCGTCCTCCGCCCGGAAGAGCCGCTCGCGCGCGAAGTACAGCACGCGGGGATCGCGCCGCGAGAAGGCGCGGGGAAGCGTCCAGGTCGCGCGGTCGACGTCGCGATGGACGAAGGTGGGATCGACGGTCTGCGTCTGCTGCGTGCGCAGGTCGAGCTTCTCCACGCGGCCGCCGTAGATGACGTCCGGGTCCGTGGGGTCGGGCGCGATCATGTCGCTCTCGCCCCCCGCCGTGACCTCACGGAAGCTCGTCATGTTGATGCCGTCGATGGTCGTGGTGCGGCTGGGCACGCCCGTGGCGCCCGAGTCCTGCTGCGCGCCGTACACCCAGTAGGGAAAGCGCTCGTCGGTGATCACGTGGTACATCTGGCCCGTCGGCTGGTTGTACCAGGAGCTCCACGTCTCGCCGCCATTCAGGGAGAGGACCGCGCCCTGGTCCACGCCGAGGATCCGCCGCTCGGGATGCTCGGGGTCGATCCAGATCTCGTGATAGTCGTCGCCACCCGGCGCGCCCTTGGTGGGCACGAAGGTGCGTCCGCCGTCGCGCGACCGGTACGTCGCGGTGTTGAGCGCGTACACCGTGTCCGGGTCGCGCGGCTCCACGGCCACGCCGCCGAAATACCAGCCGCGTCCCCAGATGCGGCGATCGCCGCTCATCCGCGTCCAGCTCGCCCCGCCGTCGTCCGAGCGGTAGAGGCCGCCGTCGGTCGCATCCACCATCGCGTAGACGCGATCGGGATGGCTGGGGGCGACGGCGAGGCCGATGCGGCCGGGCCTGGCGGGGAAGCCATGTCCGGTGAGCGCCGTCCAGGTCGTCCCGCCGTCCGTCGACTTGTAGAGGCCGCTGCCCGGCCCGTTCGACGGCGGATAGACGCTCCAGGGCGGACGCCGCGTCTGCCAGAGCGCGGCGTAGACCACGCGCGGGTCGCCGGGGCGGAAGGCGAGGTCGATGGCACCGGTGTCCGCGTCCTTGAAGAGGACCTTCTCCCAGCTCCGCCCGCCATCCGTCGAGCGGAAGACGCCGCGCTCGGCATTGGGACCGTAGGGATGGCCCAGGGCGGCCAGGAACACGCGGCCCGGGTTGCCCGGGTCGACCAGGATGCGGCCGATCTGCTGCGTGTCACGGAGGCCGATGTGCGCCCAGGTGCGGCCGCCATCCG
>QHVP01000273.1:0-5171 GCA_003222295.1 Acidobacteriota bacterium
CGAACCGGCCATGAAGTTCACGGAATCGGTGAGGTCCTTCCAGGTGCCGGCCACGCCCTTGACCTCGGCCTGCCCGCCGAGCTTGCCCTCCGTGCCCACCTCGCGGGCCACGCGCGTGACCTCCGAAGCGAAGGAGCGGAGCTGGTCCACCATGGTGTTGATGGTGTCCTTCAGCTCCAGGATCTCGCCCTTGACGTCCACCGTGATCTTCTTGGAGAGGTCGCCGCCGGCGACGGCGGTGGTCACGGCCGCGATGTTGCGTACCTGCGCGGTGAGGTTCGAGGCCATGGAGTTGACGGAGTCCGTCAGGTCCTTCCAGGTGCCGGCCACACCCTTGACCTTGGCCTGGCCGCCGAGCTTGCCGTCCGTGCCGACTTCCCGGGCCACGCGCGTGACCTCGGAGGCGAACGAGCCCAGCTGCTCGACCATCGTGTTCACGGTGCGCGCGGTCTTGAGGAACTCGCCTTCGAGGGCGCGGCCGTCCACCTCGAGGGCCATGGACTGCGCGAGGTCCCCCTTCGCCACCGCCCCGATGACGCGCGAGGACTCGCGGAGGGGATAGGCCAGGTCGCCGATGAGCGTGTTCACGCACCCGATGGTGGCGCCCCACAACCCGGGGGCGGTGCCGAGGGTGCCGCGCTCCGCGATCTTGCCCTGCTTGCCGACCACGCGGCTGAGCCGATCGACCTCGCGCGCCATGCGCTGGTTCAGGTCGATGACATCGTTGAACGCGTCCGCGATCTTGCCGCCGAGCCCCGTCCAGTCATCCGGCAGGCGCACGGTGAAATCGCCACGACGGAACGCGGTCAGGGCGCGAACGAGCAGTCGGGGATCGAACTGCGCGGGCGAAGGCGCGCTCGGACCGCCGCCACGCGTACCGGCGCGGCGCTCCGGACCGTTCGTTGGAGGCGTTACGTTACCCATCTCATCTCCGGTATTTCAAATATGAAGCCCTGGACGCGAAGCACCGGTTGCGGGTGCGGGGGGCGCGATCAGGCAACAGGTGACCCGGCACCTGCGTCAACTCCGTGACGGAGAGGTGCTGACATTTACTCTTCGAGATTAAGTCTCCCCGTAAATGGTGTCAATTTGGTCAACGTAAAAGGTTTGCCCGGAAATGTCGCCTTTTTCTAGAGCCAAGGCAGTCTTGCGGACCACGGCGAGCCCGCTCGACAAGATGGCTGCCGACGGTGTGGCAAGGCCGTGTCGGGGCAGCCGCGCGTCGGCGCCCCGGTGCCCTCTTCAGAGCGGGTTGCGGCCCTGGATGATCCGGATGAGCACCACGATGATGGCGATGACGAGCAGGATGTGGATGAGGTTACCCACGTGGAAGGCGAAGAATCCCAGCAGCCATCCGATGATCAGGATCGCGATGATGATCTCGAGCACGCGTCACCCCCATACTGGAAACATGCAGTGGTTGAACCGGCTGTATTTTCAAGCGGTCGCGGCCGCCTTGCCGAGGGGTTGCGCTGGACGCGTCCCCGCGCCCAGCACGACGCGCACGACGTGGCTTCCGCCGTCGTCGGCGAGGGCAATGGCGGCGGGGTCGACGGGCGCGCCGTCGAGGTCGGCCTCGGCCACGCCCCGGCAACGGTGCTCGGGGTTGGTCACCGTGATCTCGTAACGCGCGGAGCCGAAGCGCCAGACGATCGCGTACTCCGGCCACGACGCCGGGATGCAGGGATCGATGGCGAAGGTCGCGCCCTGGCGCCGCAGACCGAGGAGGCTCTCCATCCCCGTGCGGTACAACCAGCCCGCCGCGCCCGTGTACCAGGTCCAGCCGCCGCGGCCGGGATGCGCGGGATGCGCGTAGACGTCTCCGGCCAGGACGTAGGGCTCGGTGCGGTAACGCTCGGCGTCGCCTCCCGTGCGCGAATGATTGATCGGGTTGAGCATGTGGAAGAGCTCCATCGCCTCGTCTCCGCTGCCCAGGCGCGCCACCGCCATCACCGCCCCATGACCGTCCACACCGCGGCGTGCGTGTACTGGCCGCCGTTCTCGCGCACTCCCGGCGGGTAGCCGCGGATGTATCCGGGATCCTGGGCGGAGGTGTCGAAGGGCGGTGAGAGGAGCAGCACGACCCGGATCCCACGGCGTACGAGGTGGGCGCGCACCGCGTCCATGGCCCGGTCGCCGAAGCGGAGGGGCACTGCCGCCGAGAGCACGGCCCAGGACTGGGCGATCGAGTCGATCTTGCACTCGTCGTTCTGCGCGGAGCCGAGGGGCGTGCCGTCGTCGTAGTAGCCGCGGCGATACCACTCACCGTCCCAGCTCAGCTCCAGCGCGCTGGCCAGGCGCCGGGCCTGGCCGCGATAGCGTTCGGCGCGCGCGGCGTCGCCGCGCGACTCGCAGAGCACCGCGAAGTCGCCGAGGATCCCGTGCAGGAAGAACCCGAGCCACGTGCTCTCCCCGCGGCCCTGGTGGCCCACGCGGTTCATCCCGTCGTTCCAGTCGCCGGTCCCCATGAGGGGAAGGCCGTGGGCGCCGACGGTCAACCCGCGGTCGATGGCGCGCAGGCAGTGCTCGAAGAGCGAGGCCTTCTCCGCGCTGACGGAGGGCTGGACGTAGGCCTCGTGGGCGTCGGGGGCCAGGAGCGGCGCTTCCAGGAAGGGGAGCGGCTGCTCCAGCACGGCCGCGTCGCCGGTGGTTCGGAGGTAGTGCGCCACGGCGTAGGGCAGCCAGAGCATGTCGTCCGAGCATCGCGTCTGCGTGCCCTGTCCCCCCGGCTCGTGCCACCAGTGCTGCACGTCGCCTTCGACGAACTGGCGCGCGGCTGCGCGCAGGATGTGCTCGCGCGTGAGGTCGGGCCGGGCCAGGCACAGGGCCATGACGTCCTGGAGCTGATCGCGGAAGCCGAACGCCCCCCCGGGCTGATAGTACGCGGAGCGGGCCCAGACGCGGCAGCTCAGGTCCTGATAGAGCAGCCAGCGGTTCATCAGCACGTCGAAGGAGTCGTCGGGTGTCTTCACCTGGACGACGTCGAGGACGCGGTCCCACTCCTGGCGCGCGGCCTTGCGCGCGGCCTGGGCGGCTTCGACGGATCCGTGCCGGCCCAGCAGCGCGCGGACCTGGCCGAGGTCCTGGCCCTGGCCGAGCAGGAACACCAGGCGCCGCTCCTCGCCCGCCCGCAGGGTGAGGGACACGTGCAGGGCCGCGCAGGGATCGAGGCCCGCTCCGAATTGCGCCGCCAGCGCCGCTCCGGTGAGGGCGGCGGGGACGGCCATGGAGCCGTTGCGCCCGAGGAACGCGGTCCGGTCGCCGGTGGCGCCCTGCAGCGGCCCGCTCGTGTACGCGAAGGCCACCCGGCCCGCGAAGTCACGGTTGTAGGTGGTGCGGGCGAGGATGGCGCCCGTCGCCGCATCCTGCTCGGTGGCCACGTGGAGGTGCTGGCCCGGCCGCGGTGGTCCCAGCACCCAGTCGTTGTAGGCGAACACGCTCAAACGGCGCGGCCGCGGCGTGCCGTTCTTCAGGGTGAGAAGCGAGAACTTGACGGGGTCCTGCGCATCCACGAAGACGTCGAGCTCGTGGCCGATGCCGTGGACGACGCGAGCGAACCGCGTGAGTCCCGCCCCGTGCCGTATCACGCAGCGCCCGCGGTCGTGGGCGCGGCGCATGGGACCCGGCGTGGGCGACCAGGCCTGGCCCGAATCGTCGTCGCGGACGTAGATGGCCTCCGAGGTGGGATCGGTGACGGGGTCGTTGGCGTGGGGAGTGAGGCGGTTCTCACGGCTGTTCTCCGACCACGTGTAGGCGGCGCCCGCGGCCGTGACCACGGTCCCCAGACGCGGGTTGGCGATGACGTTGGCCCAGGGGAGAGGCGTTTCCTCGTCGCCCTCGAGGACGATCACGTAGTCGCGGCCGCCGTCCGCGAACCCGCCCCGTCCGTTGGCGAGGGTCAGCGGCGGCACCTCCACGCCGAGGGGCGTCTCGACGGCTTCCGCTTCCGCGGCGGGCGCGCGGAGCGCGAAGGTCTGCGGCGCGCGCACGTCGGGGGCGGGATGGGGCCGGTCGAGCTGGTTGGCCAGCTCGCCGCGGTCGCCGCTGAGGACGGCCCGGGCCACGCTCGCCAGCAGCGTCCTCTCCGCTTCCGTCATGCGCTCGCCACGCAGGAGGTAGGCGCCCCCCGGCCGGTGCTTCCACGAGCGCCACGGGCCCTCGTCGAGGAGCGCCTCCAGCGCCGCGTGCATCTCGTCGAGATAGCTCAGGGGATGCTCGTTCAGTATCACCACGTCCGCGCTCAGGCCCTTGAGCCGCCAGTACTCCTGGGCCTGCAGCACCTGGCGCACCAGCGGCAGGTCGTCCTGCTCCACGACGCGCACGAGCAGGATGGGGAGGTCCCCGGAGATGGAGTGCGGCCAGAGCCCTTACTGGCCGAGGACGTTGCTGGCCAGGACCTCCGGCGCCGCGCGGAGCGAGGTGTCGGCGTAGAGGACGCGCGAGGCGAGACGCTCGAAGAGCAGCGCTTCCTCGCTCGAGATCCCGAGGTGTCCGAGGCCGCTCTGGGCATGCCCGAAGGCGAGAGCGAACGTACGCGCGGCCGCGCCGGGGTCGTGGTACTTCTGGGCCAGGGCCAGCGCCGTCTCGCGGCTTTGCGCCATCCCCGTGGAGAACGACATCCGCACGAAGCCTCCGGGGGCGAGCCGGATGCGCTGGCGGAGGCTCACGATGGGATCGAGCACGGCTCCGGTGACGCCGGAGAGGGAGCGGCCGTCGAGGGCCTGCGGATCTTCAGGACCGCGACCGCGCCCGAGGAAGCCTGCGCGGTCGGTCTCCCACTCCATGGGTCCCTGTGGCCGTCCTTCCAGGCTGAGGACGTGCACCGCCCAGGGGGCGACCTCGTCCCGCGCGCGTGGCCGCCGCCGGCACACGAGGGCGGCGATCTCGGGCAGGTACTCGGTCTCGACGAAGAGCTTCACGAAGGCGGGATGAGCCAGGTCGTCGGCGGCGGGCGCGAGCACGATCTCCGCGTAGCTGGTGACTTCGATCTCGCGCGGGCGATCGCCGTGATTCGTCACGGTCAGGCGGCGGACTTCGACGTCGTCTTCCGTCGAGACCGCGATCTCGAGATGGGTGGCGATGCCATCGTCGAGGCGCCGGAAGGTCGCCTTCTCGGGCTGGAAGGTGACGAGGTAGTCGTCCGCCTCCTTGTCCACGGGGTGAGGGCTGGC
>QHVP01000273.1:5413-13134 GCA_003222295.1 Acidobacteriota bacterium
GGCCGCGGCTGCATGATCGGCGACTGGCGGGGCACACGCTCCTGCAGCAGCAGCTCGGTGGCCCGCACCCGCGGGTCGGCGTGGAAGCGCTTCACCATCGGGTCGCCCAGCAGCGCGTTGGCCAATGAGACCAGGGTCATGCCCTGGTGGTGAGCGAGGTAGGAGCGGATCACCGTCCCGCGGGCGTCGCTGCGCGGCCCGGCCCCTGCGCCGTCGTCGACGCGCGTGTAGTCGATGGCCTCGTAGAAGCCGTACGCGCCTTCGAGCCCTTCCTCCGTCAGCCGGCGGAAGTTCTGGGCGGCGCGGCTCGGATCCACCATGGCGGCGAGTCCGGTCGCGTAGGGCGCCTCCACGAGGTCGTCCGCCAGGCCGCGCTTGAGCCCCAGGCCCGGGACGCCGAAGGCCTTGTACTGGTAGTTGTCGTAACGGTCGACCACGTTGTATCCCGACTCCGAGATGCCCCACGGCACGCCGCGCTCGACCCCGTATTTCACCTGGCGCCGCACCGCCATGGTGCAGGTCTGATCGAGCAGCGTGTCGGGATAGCTGCGCATGACGAGGAGGGGCATCAGGTATTCGAAGAGGGTCGCGCTCCACGACAGGAGCGTCGGCGATCCGTCCACGCTCGTGAGCAGGCGTCCGAGGTGGAACCAGTGCGCCTGGGGCACGTCGCCCTTCGCGATGGCCAGGAAGCTGGCCAGGCGGGACTCGGAGGCCAGGAGGTCGTAGTACGAGGCATCGAGACGTCCCGGGCCTTCGGCGTCGGCGAGGCGATACCCGATCGAGAAGATGCGGCGCTGGGGATCGTAGAGGAAACGGAAGTCCATGCCGTCCGCCAGGGCGCAGGCCCGGCCGGCCAGGCTGGTCAGCCCTTCCGTGCGCAGGCCTTCCGCGAGGGCCATCAAGGCCCCGGCGAGATTTCCGCTGTCGACGGTGGAGACGTAACGCGGCAGGAGCGGAGCCAGGGTCCGCGTGTCGTACCAGTTCAGGAGGTGGCCCTCGTGCCGTTCCAGCCCTTCGATCGCGTCGAGGGCCTTCCCGATACGGGCCGCCAGCTCCGCCCTCTGGATGAAGCCGAGGTCGCGGGCGGCCAGGGTCGCCAAGAGGCCCATGCCGATGTTCGTGGGCGAGGTGCGATGCGCGATGCGCGGCTCCGGCACCTCCTGCACGTTGTCCGGCGGCAGGCCGTGGTCTTCGTCGCCCGCGAACGTCTCGAAGTACCGCCAGGTGTTTCGCGCGATGAGGCGCAGGCGCTCGCGGTCCTCCGCTTCCAGCTCGTGCCGCCGAACGGGGACGGTGCGGCTCAGCTCGTGCGCGATGAGCGGCGCGGCCGCCCACAGCGTCAGCACCGGCCAGGCGGTGGCGAGCGCGGACGGACGCACGAGCACGACCAGGGCCGCGCCCAGCGTGGCCAGGACCGGGCTGGCCCGCATCTCCCGCAGGAACAGGCGGACGCCGGCGCCGTGGGCGCGGGCGGCGGCGGCGGCCGTCTCCCATTCCAGCATCCCGCGCTGGGTGACGGTCAGGCGCACGAGGGTGAGCCCGATGGCGTGGACCATCTCGTGGGCCTGGTAGGCGAGGAAGGTCAGCTGCAGGGCCACCTGCGCCACCGCCGTCCTCGTCTCCTCCCACATGCCGCGCAGGAACACGGCCGTCGGCTGATGGCTCCGCGGTCCGGCCAGCGTGCGCAGCAGGAGCGGATAGACGGGGAACGACAGGCCCACGAGCACGGCCGCCGTCCACGTGATCGCGTTTCCGGGCAGGAGGGTCCAGGCCGCGAAGAGGAGGGCGACGGTGGCCGGCGGCAGAAGGCTGCGCCGGAGGTTGTCGAAGATCTTCCACCGCGAGATGAGCGGGAGACGATTGCGCTCCCAGGCGCCGCCCCGCGTCGGCACGAACGGGAACAGCCACATGAGGATCTGCCAGTCGCCCCGCACCCAGCGGCGCAGGCGGCGGGCATGGGCCAGCAGGCTGGAGGGATAGTCGTCCACGACCTCGAGGTCGGAGACGAGGGCGGTGCGCGCGTAGACGCCTTCGAACAGGTCGTGGGACAGGAGCGCGTTCTCGGGCACGCGGCCGTCGAGGGCCTTCGTGAAGGCGGCCACGTCGTAGAGGCCCTTGCCCGTGAAGATCCCTTCCGCGAAGAGGTCCTGGTACGTGTCCGAGACGGCGGTGGTGTAGGGATCGACGCCGGTGTGGCCGGCGTAGATGCGCGCGAACAGCGACCCCGCGGCGCTGGCCATGGTGACGCTGACGCGCGGCTGCAAGACGGCGTAGCCCTCCGTGACGCGGCCCAGAGCGGGGTCGTAGTGGGGACGGTTGAGCGGGTGGGCGATGATGCCGATGAGCCTCTTGGCCACGTCGCGGGGCAGGCGCGTGTCGGAGTCCAGCGTGATGCAGTAGCGGACGGTGGGCAGGATCTCGGGGGCGCCGAGCTGGAGGGAGTAGCTCGTGTCGGTGGCCCCGCGCAGCAGGCGGTTGAATTCCTCGATCTTTCCCCGCTTTCGCTCCCAGCCCATCCAGGACCCTTCGCGCGGGTTCCATTGGCGCCGCCGATGGAACAGGAAGAAGCGGTCTCCCCGCCCTTCGGACAGGCGCCGGTTCAGGGCCTCGACGCCCTCCTGGGCCGCGGCCAGGATCGCCTCGTCCTCCGGCAGGTCGCGCGCGGGCGCGTCCGTGAAGTCGCCCAGGATCGCGAAGTGGATGTGCGGGTCGAGGTTGCCGAGGGCGAGGACCTCGATGTGCTCCACCAGCTCCTGGACCTCGGCCACGCTGGAGAGCAGCGTGGGCACGATCACCATCGTCCGCTCGTCCGCGGGGATGCTCTCCCCGAACTCGAGCCGAGGGAGCCGCCGCGGGGGGGCCAGCCGCGCGGCCAGCCTCTGCACGAACGCGATGGCCACGTCGCTGGCGGGCAGGAGCAGGAGGAGCGCCACCGCCGCCTCCACCCACAAGGGCGCGCCGTGCCGTCGCGCATAGGCGACGCCGAGGCCGGTGACGAGGAGGGTGAGGATGGTGATCGAGCCGAGGTAGGCGCTGGTGGCGTGGCCGAACACGAAACGCCGCACGCGCTGGCCCAGCCGCGGCCGGTAGGCCACGTCCGTCTCGAGGTCGCGGCGGCCCTTCCCGATGAGGTGGTGGCCGACGTGGGCGGCGCGGTCACCGATCCCCGCGCTCTCCACGGCGCGGAGGCCGACGCGCACCTGGGCCTCGCCCGTGGGGTCCGCGAGCTCTTCCACGGCCTGGCGGTAGCGGTCGCGGCTCAGGAAGTCCATGCCTCCGTACCGGCCGGCCGGGTCCTGCTGGAGCACGCGCTCCACGAGGCTCACCGATTCGAAGTACTGGCTCCAGTCCAGGGTCGAGCACAGGCGCAGGCTGGTGATCACGTTCGCCACCGACACCTGCGCCGCCGCCTGGCCCTGGTGCTCGCTGCGGATGGCGTCTTCCGAAGTCATGTGCTGCGCGGCCAGGTGCTCTTCCACGGCCGTGCGCACCGCGCCCAGGCGCGGGCCGTACTCGCGGATGCGCTGCAGGACCTGGACGACGAACGCGGTGTGGAGGACGGCGGGCAGCGCCGGCACCGCCCCTTGGCCGGCGCTGTCGATCTGGGCCACGTAGGCGTCGGCGGCCCGCCGTGCCGCGCGGCTCTCCAGGATCTTGTCGGCCAGGCGCCGCAGGTTCTCGATCAGGGCCAGCTCGAGCATGCTGGGCCAGGCCCACAGCTCGCCGATGGTGAGCGGGGCCACGGTCTGGAAGGCGTTCATGAAGCGCACGAGCTTGGGCCGGTCCAGGCGGCTGTCGCTGTGGCGGATGATCTCCACCGCCATCGCGTAGACGCGCGCCGTGCCCGCCTGCTCGCGCAGGGCGAGCTTGGGCAGCTCGCGGTAGTAGCCGCGCGGCAGGTTCTGGCGGACGTCCCGTATCTCGGAGGCCACCACGTGGAAGTTGTCGAGGATCCAGTCCGTGGCCGCGGTGACGAACGCGCCCTGATGGACGTCGTCCGCCATGATGCGGTATGCCTCGTGGAGGGCGCGGGCGTTGTCCTCCAGCCGCGGGAAGCCGTGGCGCGCCCAGCGGCGCGGGCTGCGGTCCAGCGTGAAGCGGGCGGCCAGCGCCTTCGCCCGTTCCTCGAGGCGCTCGATGCTCAGCAGTTCGTCGCGGAAGGGCTTCTCGGCGCGCGACCCCAGCCGCCGGTCCAGACGCCTCAGCAGGCGATGGAAGTTTTCAGGCAATCACCTCCATTTTGACCGCCAACGCCGCTCAGATGGGGTGCGGCCCGCGCTTCGCGCGGTCAGCGGCGGGAGGCAGGCTCGGGCGTGGCCAGCTCGGCCCGGCGGCGGCGGCTTCCCGGCCGCCGGCCTCGCCATTGCGGGCCGTAGACGGGATGGGCCCGGATCCGCGCCCAGTGCGCCTGCGCCTCCAGGCGCGTCCAGGCACGGTAGTAGAGCTTGGCGCCGAACAGGCACACGTCGAAGATCTTCGTGTCGAAGAAGAGGCGCTTGAGCGCCGAGCGGCGGAGCAGCGTCTCCACCGCGGAGACCGCGTTGTGGCGCGCGGGCCGGAAGGGAACCCGCGCCGCCGCCAGGTCCATCCCGCGCACCTCGATACGTTCGATGTCGTTCGTCCCGATGCCGCGCGCGGCGCAGGTGGCCAGGTGGCGGATGTGCGACGGCTCCAGTCCCATGACCAGCGCCTGCACGGTGTCGAGGGCCACCGGGTCGCCCGAGCAGAGGATGCGGTCCGCGACGCGCGAGCGGCCGGACTTCGGGCCGTTGCCCTCCAGGCCCACCGTGCCGTCCATGAGGGCGAGCGCCGGCCGGATCGCCGAGTTGAGATCGGCGAGGGCATCGTCCAGCACGAGGTGGTACTCGTGACGCATCTTGCTGAGGCAGCCCCACTGGTTCTTGAGCGACCCGGTGAGGACGGTCTTCGCGTGGGTCTTCATCACGGGCACGGTGATGAGGGTCGTCTGGCGCAGGATGCGCGGCACGTCGATGCGCCTGAGGATCACGTTGCCGGGGAACTCTTCCGCCACCGTGGCCGCGTCCGTCATGTTCACCCACTGCGCGCCCGTGCGCGCGCAGACCGCGGCCATCCCGCTCGCGTGGAACGCCGACTCGATGTCCTCCAGGACCTGGTCCGCCTCCACCACGTAGATGCGGCCGACGTGGTCCCGGATCTCCCCGATCAGGGCTTCGAGCACCAGCGGGGAGGTGATGGAGCCGGGAATGAACAGATCCCAGCCCAGGTTCACCTTCAGGGAGACGTCGGCGCCCTTCTGGACCAGGCGCGTCCACTCCGCGCCGGCCAGCGCCCGCCGCACCGCGTCGCGCACGTCGCCGTGCACCGCCTCCACCGCGACGACGGCGCGTTCGTTCCCGGGGCTCATGCGGGTGATGATCGCATCATCCTCGTGCTAACGTGCAGCGTCATGCAAGAGCGGGAGGAAGCGGGCCAGTACCCCTTCACCCGCGGCCTCCATCCCACCGGCTACCGCGGCAAGCTCTGGACGATGCGGCAGTACGCGGGCTTCGGCACCGCCGCCGAATCGAACCGACGCTACCGCTACCTGCTCGAGCGCGGCACCACCGGGCTCTCCGTGGCCTTCGACCTTCCCACGCAGATCGGGTACGACTCCGACGATCCGCAGGCCATGGGCGAGGTCGGGCGCGTGGGGGTGGCCATCGACAGCCTCGAGGACATGGAGGCGCTGCTCGAAGGGATTCCGCTCGACCGCGTCTCGACCTCCATGACCATCAACGCCACCGCCGCCATCCTCCTCGCCCTGTACGTGGCCGTGGCCCGCCGGCGGGGCATCGCGGAGGACGCGCTCTCCGGCACCGTCCAGAACGACATCCTCAAGGAATACGTGGCGCGCGGCACCTACATCTATCCGCCCCGTCCGTCCCTGCGCCTCGTGACCGACGTGATCGCGTATTGCGCGCAGCACGTGCCGCGCTGGAACCCGATCTCGATCTCGGGCTACCACATCCGCGAGGCGGGAGCGACGGCGGCCCAGGAGATCGGCTTCACCCTCGCCCACGCCCTCGAATACGTTCGCGCGGCGCGGGCGGCCGGCCTCGATCCCGGGCAGTTCGGCGAGCGGATCTCGTTCTTCTTCGCCTGTCATTCCGACTTCGTGGAGGAGGTGGCGAAGTTCCGGGCCGCGCGCCGGCTCTGGGCGCGCCTCATGAAGGAAGGCCTCGGCGTCTCCAACCCGAAGGCCCAGCACCTGCGCTTCCACGTCCAGACGGGAGGCGTCACCCTCACCGCCCAGCAGCCCGACAACAACGTCGTGCGCGTCGCGCTCCAGGCCCTGGCCGCCGTGCTCGGCGGCTGCCAGAGCCTGCACACCAACGGCAAGGACGAGGCGCTCGCCCTCCCCACCGAGGACGCGGCCCGTCTGGCCCTGCGCACGCAGCAGGTGATCGCGTTCGAGTCGGGCGTCGTGGAGACCGTCGATCCGCTGGGCGGCTCCTACGCGGTGGAGGCGGCCACGGACCGGCTGGAGCAGGAGGCGCGCGCGCTCATCGACGGCATCGAATCCCGTGGGGGGGCCCTGTGCGCGATCGAGCGGGGCGAGATCCAGCGCGAGATCCAGGAGTCCGCGTACCGCTTCCAGAGGGAGGTCGAGGCGGGGAAGCGGGTCATCGTCGGGGTCAACCGGTTCCAGGAGGCGGGCGCGGAGGTGTCCCCCGAGATCCTGCGCATCGATCCCGCGCTGGAAGCGGCGCAGAAGGAGCGCTTGCGTGCCCTGCGCGCGCGCCGGCCGGAGGGTCCGTGGCGGGCGGCCCTCGATGCGCTCGAGGAGCGTGCGCGCAACGGGGGCAACCTCGTGCCCGTCCTGATCGAGGCCGTGATGGCCTGGGCCACGGTGGGGGAGATCGCGCATCGGCTACGCGCCGTATTCGGGGAACACCGGGAGACCCTGGTGCTGTGAGCCGGGTTTTCAGGCTGCGCGTCGAGGAGGTGATCGCGCTCGTCTTCCTGCTCCCGACTACGTACCTCACCGTCGTGGCCAGCCTCTACGCGCGCGAGGTCGGGTCGCTCGGCGATCGGCACCGATTCGGGCTCGTGCGCCTGGCCGTCGCGGCCGCCGTCCTCGCCGCGCTGTTCGCGGCGCGCCGCCTCTGGCCCCGAACGGCCTGGGTCCAGGGCCTGCGCGAGGTGCTGCCGTTCCTTACCTGCATCCTCATCTATACGAACCTGCACGACACCATCGGCTTCGTGAACCCGCACGACGTGCACGGCGTGCTGGCCGAGATGGACCGCGAGCTGATCGGAGTCATTCCCTGCGTCTGGGCGCAGCAGTTCATCACCCCTGCGCGCACCGAGGTGATGAACTTCCTCTACCTGAACTTCTTCTGGATCGCGCCCTCCACCGCGCTGCTGCTCCTCGTCCGCCGGCGCCTGCCCGAGTTCCGGGCCACGATCATGGGCGTGCTGGTCTGCTTCTACTTCGGGTACTTCCTGTACGTCCTATTCCCGGCGGCGCCGCCGCGGCTCGTGCTGCCCTACGAATTCAAGCGCAACCTGCAGGGCTACCCGTCCCTGATGTCGAACCTCTCCGCGAGCGCGTTCTCCCTCCTGCCCGTGGACAGCCGCGCCGCCTTCCCGTCGCTCCACGCGGCGGTGTCGCTGGTGGCGATGATCTACGCCTGGCGGTTCCTGCGCCCGTGGTTCTGGATCCTGCTGCCGTTCTGCCTCGGGCTGTGGCTCTC
>QHVP01000274.1:0-4243 GCA_003222295.1 Acidobacteriota bacterium
AGTTCGGAATCGTGATGCCGGCCGATTTCCCGTCGTCGAGGCGGCTCGGTCCACCCTTGAGCCGGGGCAGGATTCCGCTCACGCCGCCGCCGCTGACCTGGTCCATCATGTATTGACCGAGGGTGCCGCTCGAGTTGGCCAGACCGCCCTTCTCGGAGAGCAGCAGGAGCCGCGTGTTCTCGAGCGTCGAGGCGGCCAGGATCACGTACCTGGCGTCGACGTCCACCGACTTCATCGTGTGCCGTTCGACGTAGGTCACTCCCTGCGCGCGGTTCTCCCCGTTCATCCGCACGCGCGCCACGACGCTATCGGTGCGGATCTCGAGGTTGCCGGTCTTCAGAGCCGGCGGCAGCGTGACCGCGATGGGATTGAACATAGCGCCCACTTCGCATCCATTCACGCAGTTGCCGCAGTAGTGGCAGGGGGGCCGCCCGTTGTGCACTCGCGTCAATTGCGCCAGCCGCCGGTGCGTCGATGACCAGGCCGAGCCTCTCTCCGCTCACCCCGATGAAGCCTTCGATACGGTCGTAGTACGGCGCCAGGTCCGCGTAGGAGACGGCCCAGTCCAGGCCGTAGCCATCGCGCGATGCGGCCTTGAACTCGTAGTCCGCCATGCGATCGGTGGCGCGCGCCCAGTGCAGCGTTCGCCCTCCGAGGCACCGCGATCGTCCCCACGAATACGTGGTTTCGGGCGACGTGGTGTAGGGGTTCTCGAGGTTGTCCAGCATGATCCGGTAGTTCCGCTCGCTGCCGGAGTAGCGGCGCAGGAGACCGGGCCGGCCGCGCCCGCGGTAATCCATCTGATACAGGAACGTGTGATGGAAGTCCGTCGCGGGATCCACGCGTGCGCCCGCTTCCAGCATCAGCACTCTCAGCCCGGCCTGCGCGAGCTCCATCGCCGCCCACCCACCGCACGCTCCGGAGCCGACGACGATGGCGTCATGGGCGGTGGGCACGGTGTGCTCCTCCGAAGGTCAGATCGTCTGATGCTCCGGATGATCGCAAGCAGGGAACGACGCGTTGTAGGAGTTCCCTCGATAGTCGAGGGTCTCGATCATCCCCGTGCGCGAGGTGTAGAACGCGAAGGTGGTGTGCTGCTTGATCAGGCGGTACGCCGCGTACCCGGGGTGCGTCGCGCCCGGATCGCGCTCCGGCCTCGACATGGCCTCGATCAGGGCCGCGCGGCCGGCGCCGTCCGCGGCGTGGAAGCCCGCCCGTTTCAGCGCCGCCATCGCCTCGCGCCATTGCCCCACGATCTCCGGGGCCGCTTCTGTGGATGCCTGCAGGACGAAGTCGATGTAGTGCGCGCAGTGCGCTTCACGCGCACCCGGGCTCTCGTCGGTCGGGATCAGGATCTCCGTGAACGCCTGCAGCGCGTCGAAGTCGCTTCGATCGAAGAACGCCGGTTGATAGTCGCGCAGCAGGGGCGGCTCGGGTGGCGCGACCGGCCCGGGATGCGGATGCCCGGTGTCCGCGCGCAGCCACGTGGAGAAGAACGCCGCTCCGCCCGGCAGCGCGGCCGCGCGCAGCGCCATGTCGAGCAGGTCGCGTCGCGAGAGCAGCATTTCGCGAAAGTATAGCCTCCGCGCGCCGTCCAGCCGCCGCCGAGGGCGGTGACCCGTCTCACTTCGGCCCCACCCTCCCCATACTATCGTTCCGCGTTCGTCGGCAAGGGGTCCAGCCTCCCCTCCAGGAGACTCATGCCGGAACGCGTGCTGGTCGTCGAAGACGACCCCGGCATGCTCGAAGCGTGCGTCGAGATCCTTCGCCGCGCCGGCCACGACGTGATGCGGGCGGCGTCCGGCGAAGCCGCCTGCGGCCTCCTGCGGCGTACGCCCACGGATGTCGTCGTGGTCGATCTCCGGATGCCCGACCGCGACGGCCTCGACGTCCTGCGCGAGGCCAAGGAGCGCGACCCCGACACCGTCGTCGTCCTGATCACGGCCTACCCCACGGTGGAGACGGCGGTGGAGGCGATGAAGATCGGAGCCCTGGATTATCTGGTCAAGCCGTTCTCGCCCGACCAGCTCCTGAGCGCGGTCCGGCTGGGCCTCGAGAAGCGCAGCAGCCGGGACACCTACGGCCTCTTGAAGGGCCAGTTGGAGCACGCGCGCGCGCTGGGAGGCATGGTCGGCAAGTCGAGCGCCGTAATGCGTCTGTTCGAGGAGGTGAGAACGGCGGCGGCCGTCGACTCGAGCGTGCTGATCCTGGGCGAGAGCGGGGTGGGCAAGGAGCTGGTGGCGCGGGCCATCCACGACACGAGCGCCCGCCGCACGCGGTCCCTCCTGGCCATCAACTGCGCCGCCATCCCCGAGGCCCTGGTCGAAGCCGAGCTGTTCGGCTACGAGCGCGGCGCCTTCACCGGCGCGCAGGCCGCGCGCGCGGGCCTCCTCGAGCAGGCCGACGGCGGCACCGTGTTCCTCGACGAGCTGTGCGAGCTGAGCCTGCACATGCAGGCCAAGCTCCTGCGCGCGCTCGACGAGCGCGCGGTGCGGCGCCTGGGCGGCCGCAATCCGATCTCCTTCGACGTGCGCTTCATGGCCGCCACGAATCGCGACGTGCGTGCGGAGGTCGCGAGCCAGCGGTTCCGCGAGGATCTCTTCTTCCGCGTCGACGTCATCGAGATCCAGGTGTCCCCCTTGCGCGAGCGCCGGGAGGACATCCCGTTGCTCGCCGCGCATTTCCTCGAGGGTTGCGCGGCCCGCAACAACAAGGACATCAGCGGCTTCACCACGGCCGCGCTCGAGCTGCTGGCCCGCCACGACTGGCCTGGAAACGTGCGCGAGCTGAAGAACGCGGTGGAGCGGGCGATGGCCTACGCCGGTGGCGTGTTCATCACGCGGGAGGACCTGCCCCCGGCCGTGGTGCGAGCCGCGGAGTCTTCCGCCGGCCTCGGCCTGCGCGAGTGGAAGAAGACGCTCGAGCGGCTCGAGCGTGAGTTCGTCGAGGCCGCCCTCGAAGAGCACGGAGGCAACGTCACCCATGCCGCGCAGGCCCTGGGCATCCATCGCTCGACCCTGCAGCGGCTGATGCGGCGGCTCAAGCTTCCCGCCGCCTGACCGCCTCGGAGCCGCTGCGCCCGCGCGGCACCACCAAGCGATTGCCGGTGCGGCGGTTGCCCGTTCCGTCCAAGTGGTGCCGCCGCACGGACGCGGCGCCAGGATCTCCGACGCGCAATCGGCGCCGGGGATCTGGGCTTGTGGATTCAGCGCGTTCCGCCCCGCGCATCGCCCACCACGTGCGTGGCCCGGGCCTTGCCGGTAAGTGAGCACGGTCGTGAACGCATTTGGAGGCAATCATGGGAATTCATGGACGCAAGGCGCGGCTGTCCTTCGCGGGCGCCGCGCTGCTGCTGACGTCCGGCAGCATGACTCGGGTTTCGACGGCCGACAGTACGGACCATCCGGTCTTCAGCGGACGGGCCACCGCGCTCCAAGGCAAGGTCCTCGGAATCGCGGTCTCACCCGTGGGCGACACCGGCTAGTTCGAGGCGGATTCATTCGGGCCACCCACGCAGTGCCTCTTGAACGAAGGGATCGCAGTGGATCGTCTCTCTGCAAACGCCACGTTCCTCTGCGGTTCGACGCGCGGCGGAGGCGACCAGACCTCGTCCGAAGCCCACGTGGCGTCCGTGGACGCGGACGTGGCCGGTATGCCGGTGAAGGCATCGCTTCTCCGTTCGGAGACGCAGGCCGAATGCAGCGCGCTGGCGCCCGTGCTCGGCGGCCAGGCCCACGTGCTCGAGGCCCAGGTGGGATCAGTCCAGATCGACGCGGATTCGGCCCTCCCGACCCCGCGCAACCAGCCGGTGCCGATCCCGGGCGTGCCGGGCGCGTACTTCATCGTCGGCGAGCGCACCACGAAGTTCAACGGCAATCAGGGCGCGATCACGGTCACGGCACTGCGGGTCGTGGTGCCGGGGCTGGTGCCCGGCACCGACACGGACGTCTCCTTCGCCCGCGCCCATGCCGACGTCCGCTGCCAGGGGCAACCCGCCTGCCCACAGCCGGCCTTCGTGACGGGGGGCGGCTTCCTCAAGGGCAAGAAGCATTTCGTGATCGCCTTCCGCAATGGCGACCTTGACTGGGGGCATCTGATGTACAGCGATCAGGCATCGGAAACGAGGATCAGGGCCGACAAGCCGTTCTGGAGCGCGAGCGTCGACCCGGAGCTGGGCAAGGAAGGAGGTGGCGTACTCACCGGTACGTCCAACGCCGGTCATTTCATGGCCACGGTGAGCGAC
>QHVP01000274.1:4337-6271 GCA_003222295.1 Acidobacteriota bacterium
GAGAGGCCCGGGGCCTGGCTCGGATTGGGCAGGGCCCCGGGCCGTCACACGCCGCTGGCGCTAGCGCGCCGTCCAGCCGCCGTCCACGAAGACCGAGCTGCCGGTCATGAACGACGACGCGTCCGAAGCCAGCAGCACCACCACACCCGCCAGCTCGTCCACCTCGCCCCAGCGGCCCAGCGGGATGTTGCGGACGAACTCCTGGTACTTCGCGGGATCACTGAGCAATGCCCGGTTCATCTCGGTGCCGAACGGGCCGGGGCAGATGGCGTTGACGGTGACGCCAGTCCCCGCCCATTCCAGGGCCAGCGCGCGCGTGAGGTTGGCCACGCCGGCCTTGGCCGAAGCATAGGGGGCGCGGCCGGGCAGCGCGACCACGGACAGGATCGAGCCCATGTTGATGATACGGCCCCAGCCGCGCTTCACCATCTCGGGTCCGATCGCGCGCGAGCAGAGGAAGGGCCCTTTGAGGTTGGTGTCGACCACGGAGTCCCAGTCCCCTTCACTCAGCTCGTGAGTGGCGCCGCGGATGTTGTTGCCGGCGTTGTTCACGAGGATGTCGATCGGTCCCAGGCCCTGGGCCACCTCCGCGGCCAGCCGCGTCACGGCGTCGCTTCTCGTGACATCGACGGCGAAGGCCCGGGTCCGGCGCCCGCTGGACGCGGCGATCTCCGCGGCCGCCTCCTGGCAGGTCGCCAGCGTGCGCCCGGCCAGGGCGACGTCGGCTCCGGCTTCGGACAGCGCCACGGCCATGGCCTTGCCCAGGCCCTTGCCGCCGCCCGTGACGAGCGCGATCTTGCCGCTCAGCCGGAACGTCTCCAGGACGTGACGGTGTGCCATGTCTCCGCTCCTCAGAATCCGCTCGGGCGCACCCAGAAGCTCTCTTCCCAGGTGCCGCCGGCGGGAATGCTCTGCAGCTCCTTGTACAGACCCTTGTGGGCCGCGTTCATCGCGTTGGTGATCCCGGCCATGGGCTCGAAGCAGATGAAGCTTCGGTCCGGGCCCGGCGCGTAGATGACGACCGCGCGATAGTTGGGCCCTACGCTCACGTCGACCCGTTGCGCATGGCCCTTCACGCTCATGACGGCCCGGCCGTGCGCGTCGCGCACGAGATCGCTCAGTACGTGGTCCAGGTGGTAGTCCTTCAAGACCACCGCCTGCGGGTCGGGAAACAAGCGCTCGATCGGCTGCGTCTCCCCGGTGGGGATCTTGTTCTCGGCCAGGAGCCACTGCGTGCGTGCGCCGACCGCGATCGTCCAGTCGTCGCGCGGAGAGTCCGTGAGCTGGAAGTAGGGATGGAACCCGATGCTCACCGGCATCGGCTCGAGGCTCAGGTTCTGGATGCGCGTGCGCACCTCGAGCACGCCGTCCTGGAGCCGGTGCGTGATCTCGACCGTGTGCGCGAACGGGAACTGCTTCATCCAGAGCGGGCTTCGGAAGAACTCCAGCCGGCTCGTCACCCAGGCCGCGCCCGCGTCCGCCCGCGCCTCGACCACCTGCCACTCGGCAGCTCCGAGGAACGAAGGCGTAGCGCCGGCCATTCGCGTAGAAGGCGGGCTCGTCCAGCCGGTTCGCCCAGGGGCCGAGGAACGGGATGCCGAATTGTCCGGCCCGCGGATCCTCGAGCGACGCGACCGGAAAGTGCAGGACGTCCTGTCCCTTGACCTTCATCTCAAACGTGACGTTGCCCCGCAACGGGGCGATCGACACGACGACCTGACGGTCGGCGTCGCCGAGCCGCACCGTCGTTCGATCCGCTCCGCGGTGTAGACGTGCGGACGGGTCTCGGCGGCGCAGGTGACGGCGGCGACGACGAGGCAGACGAGCAAGGATCTCGTTCGCATGGGCCTTTCGTGGGCCGATAGATTAGATCAAGCCGGTCGTCGCATGTTTGCGCGGGTTTGCGGAGGCGGCGCTGCCGGCCCTATGCTGCC
>QHVP01000277.1:0-1553 GCA_003222295.1 Acidobacteriota bacterium
CGCGGCCAAGCAGAGCGTGTTCCGCGCCGTACGCAAGCTGCGTCAGGCCCTGGGCGAGCAGGCGGAGTGGGGGATCACGACGTGAGCCACCTGACCGAAGAGGAGCTGGTCCTGCACCGGTTCGGGGAGGCGGAGGACCCGGCCGCGGCGGTTGCCCATCTCGCGGAGTGCGCGGCCTGCCGGGCCGCGTTGGAGGCGCTCCGCCGCGATCTCGATGCGGTGCCCATGCCGGAGCCGCCCGAGCGCGGCGCGGACTACGGAGCGCAGGTCTGGGCCCGGCTCGAGCCGCATCTGGCCGACGTCCCTCGCCCGGCGGAGATCGGCGCCGCACGGCCGGTCGGGCTGGCCGCATCGCTGGTGCTCGCGTTCCTCCTCGGCCGCCATTGGCCGCACGAGACGCCCGCGCCCGCTCCCGTCTCCGCCGCCGCCCGCGAGCGCATCCTGCTCCTCGCCGTCGGCGACCACCTCGAGCGGTCGGAGATGCTGCTGGTCGAGCTCGTCACCGCGGGCGCGGACGGGAGGCCGGTCGACATCTCCACCCAGCAGGAGTACGCGGAGGAGCTGGTGGGCGCGAACCGCCTCTACCGGCAGACGGTCGTGCGCGCGGGTGAGCCGGGAGTGGCCGGCCTGCTCGACGAGCTCGAGCGGCTGCTGGTGGAGGTCGCGCACCGGCCGTCCTCCCTGAGCCCCGCCGACCTGGCCGACATCCGGAGCCGGATCGAGTCGCGTGGGCTGCTCTTCCGGGTCCGCGTCATCGAGACGCAGGTGCGCGAGAAGGAGAAGGAAAGCACGAAGACGGCGGCAGGGATCAAGGTCGTTTCCTGAGGTGAATCGATGAGAACGGGATTGATGACGGCGCTGGTGGTGCTGACGATCGCGAGCCTTGCCGCCCGCGCGCAGGACTTCGCGGCCAGCGCGGACGAGGCACAGGAGAAGGCGTCGCGGGACCGGCAGCGCGCGAGCGAAACGGCCCAGCGTGACCGCGAGCGTGCGCGCGAACAGTCCGAGCGCGACCGCGAGCAGGCACAGCGGGACCGCGAGCGCTGGGACCGCGCGATAGAGGCCTTCGAGGCCGTGGCCAGCATGGGCGGCCGGCGCGCGGACGCCGGCCTCTACTGGAAGGCCTATGCCCAGCGCAAAGCCGGGCGGCCGGCGGATGCGCTGGCCACCCTGGGCCAGCTCCGCAAGACCGCGCCCCAGAGCAAGTACCTCAAGGAAGCGGACAACCTCGAGCTGGAGATCCGCCAGGCCTCGGGCCGGCCGTCCGTCCCCGAGCGCGGGGCGGACGAGGATCTCCAGCTCATCGCGCTCAACGCGCTCATGACCAGCAACGCCGATCAGGCGGTGCCCATGCTGGAGAAGTTCCTGGGCAGCGGCGCCTCGCCCAAGCTGCGCAACCGCGCGCTCTTCGTCCTCACCCAGAGCGGCTCGCCGCGCGGCCGGACGGTGGTGGAGGACATCGCGCGCGGCAAGTCCCATCCCGACCTGCAGCGCACGGCCGTGAAATACCTCGGCCTGTTCGGCGGAGACGAGAGCCGCCAGGTGCTCTCCGA
>QHVP01000277.1:1728-3294 GCA_003222295.1 Acidobacteriota bacterium
CCCTCTTCGTCGGGGGCGGCGGCGACCGTATCGCCGAGCTGGCCAAGACGGAGACCAACCCCCAGCTGCGCCGTACCGCCGTGCGCACGCTGGGCCTGCTCGGCCGCGAGTCGACGGGGGCGACCCTCGTCTCTTTCTACCAGTCCGATCGCGATCCGGAGGTCCGGCGGGAAGCGCTGCGTGGCCTCTTCATCCAGGGCAACGCGCACGCCCTCGTCCAGCTCGCGCGCGCGGAGAAGGATCCGGAGATGCGACGGGAGATCGTGAACCAGCTCTCGCTCCTGGGCGGCAACAAGGAAGCGATGGAGTACCTGATGGAGATCCTGAACAAATGAGCGCTCGCGCGATCCGTGGTGGTTGGGCCCATCCCGTCTCCCTCTCCGTGCCCGTCTCCGTCCTCTTGGCGATTCCGGCCCTGGCCGGTCCGCCGCCGCGTCTGGTGCGCACGCCTGTCGTCTCGCGATCGGCGGCGACGGCCGGCCTCGAGAAGACCGCGCGCGAATGGGTGGCCGCGCAGACGGCACCGGGGTGGCTCGGCTACGAGGTCCCGGCCACCGGCCACCACGACATGTGCTGCTTCGATTCCTGGGAGGGAGGCGAGCGCAGCGGCGGCGGGTGTCGGATCGAAGAGCACGGCTCGTTCTCGATGCGCGACTCGGAGGAGCGATTCCCGTCGCTCGACGACGAGACGGCCGTCGTCCTCCTGCGCGCGGAAGCGGGCCGCATCGGCCGCGTGCGCGTGGTCTCGCGCGGATGCGGGATCGACGCCGGCGGCCGCACGCTGACCTGGGTCGACGACGTCAAGCCGGCGGAGAGCCTGGCCCTGCTGTCCTCGCTGGTCGCCGCCGGCGAGGAGGCGACAGCCAAACAGCTCGATGGTGGCCACAGCGCGGGCGGCGACAAGGTGACCGATTCCGCGCTCATGGCCATCGCAGTGCACGAGGGACCGGCCGCGGACGACGTGCTCGAGCGCTTCATCACCCTCACGCAGCCGGAACGGATCCGCAAGAAGGCCGCCTTCTGGATGGGGAACATGCGCGGCCGCCGTGGATACGAGGCGCTCAGCCGCCTCGTGCGCGGCGACCCGAGCGACAAGGTGCGCGAGCAGGGCGTGTTCGCGCTGAGCCAGAGCGAAGTGCCGGAAGCGGTCGACGCCATGATCCGCGTCGCGCAGAAGGACGCGAGCACGCACGTGCGCGGCCAGGCCCTCTTCTGGCTCGGGCAGAAGGCAGGGAAGAAGGCCGTCGCCGCCATCACCGGCGCCATCGCGGACGACCCGGAGACGGAGGTCAAGAAGAAGGCCGTCTTCGCCCTCAGCCAGCTCCCGAAGGAAGAGGGCGTGCCCATGCTCATCCAGGTCGCGAAGACGAACCGCAACCCGGAGGTGCGCAAGCAGGCGATGTTCTGGCTCGGCCAGTCGGGCGATTCCCGCGCGCTCGCGTTCTTCCAGGAAGTGCTGGCGCGATAACGAGGGCGCAGCCCATCAAGGGGTCGCCGTTCGGGTCGCGCGTCGGACTTCAATCTAAGGGGGGGCACGTCGCGCCTCACGACGATGGGCACTCGGCC